>CAYQOI010000239.1:0-5928 GCA_964419085.1 uncultured Cytophagia bacterium
ACCGTGCCGACAGACAATAGTCTCACCCGACGCCCCGGCTACCGGCACAAGGCACGGTCCGGGAGAAGGCTCGTCTGCTTTATTGGTCCCCCGAACGGTCGTTTCGACTCCGCTCGACGACCGTTCGGAGTCTCTAATATATATAGTCCATTTTGTGGGCAAAAAGTGTCACTTCTTTTCAAAAAATTTGTGACAGCAACAGCATGCGAGAAGATCAGCGCTGTTCGTCGCGGCCCACCAATTTAGCAAAACCTTCCGACACGCGCAAGAGAGCGATTCTCCATTCGAACTTGAGGCCAACCTCGCGGCAAAAGAATTGCTTTTATCGCAAAATGTGCTATATTCTCAACGACAAACGCCCACCTGTCCAACTGAAGGAGGAAGAGATGGACGACCAGCTTTACACGTATCGGGCAAAGATTGTGAGCGTCTACGACGGAGACACCGTGCACGCCGACATCGACCTGGGGCTGAGCACGTGGATCAAGGCAGAAAAACTCCGGCTCGCCCGCATCAATGCCCCGGAGCTTCGCGGGCCGGAACGAGACAAGGGCCTGGTGGCCAGAGATTTTCTGCGACAGAAAATCCTCGACCAGCAGGTTATCGTTGAGACCATCAAAGACAAGAAAGGCAAATTCGGTCGCTACATCGCGGAGATCTGGCTCAAGAACGAGCAAGGCGAATTCGTCAACGTCAATGATATCATGGTGCAGGCGGGCCACGCCGTCTACCAGGAGTACTGACCAGGTGTCCAAACCATCGAAACAAGCCGAGCAGATAGCCCCTGAAGCGGCCCGGCCGGGCCGTGTACGCCGCAGCCTCAGCTATCTTTTCAACCCCGGTTTCATCCAGGAGTGGCGGGCCATCTGGAAAGAACGAGGCTTTCGTGGATTCGTCAGAGAAAAGGGTTGGCGCATCGTCGCCGCGATCATCCTCTACTATCTGGTGCGCGATTCCTTGCTCTACCTCGTCCTGCCGTATCTCGCGGCGCGCGGCCTTTTGAAATGCTGAGCTGCTCCGTAAACGCTGAAGAACAACGGTAAAACCAGGAGAATGGACATGGCTGAAACCAAACGCGTAGCAGTTGTGGCGGGCGCGAGAACGCCCTTTGTGAAAGCCGGCACGGTGTTCAAGAAGTACACCGCGCTGGACCTCGGCATTCATGCGGTAAAGGGATTGCTGGACCTCCACGCGGTGGATCCGGGTATCGTGGAGCAGATGGCCTACGGCATCGTCATCTTCGACCCCATGGTGCCCAACATCGCCCGAGAAATCGTATTCAACACCGAGCTGCCCTCGAGTGTTCATGCACTCACGGTCTCCAACAATTGCATCACCGGCATTCACGCCATCACCGCGATCTACGACGCGATCGTGGCAGGTCGCGCGGAGGTGGGCATCGCGGGCGGCACGGAGTCGATGTCCAATCCCCCCATTCTGTTCGGCAAAAAGATGTCCCGCATCGTGCTGGACGCGGCGGGCGCAAAAACCCTTGGCGCGCGGCTGGCCACCTTTGCCAAAGTCCGGCCGTGGGATTTCAAACCGCACGCACCCGCCATCGCCGAACCGTCCACGGGACTCACCATGGGGCAGCACACCGAAATCATGGCCAAAGAATGGCAGATCAGTCGAGAAGAACAGGACCGCATCGCCTACCGCAGCCACATGAACGCGCACGCGGCCACCGAAGACGGCAGACTCAAGGCCGAAATCTACCCGTTAGATGGCGTGGACCGCGACCTCCTCATCCGTTCGGACACCACGCTGGAGAAGCTGGCTAAACTGCGCCCGGTCTTCGACCGCAGCGAGAAGGGCACCATCACCGCGGGCAACGCCAGTCCGCTCACAGACGGCGCGTCCGCAGTGCTTCTGATGTCCGAGGACCGCGCCAAAAAAGAAGGCCGCGAACCGCTGGCGTTCATCAAAGCCTTCGAGTACGCGGCCATCGACCCCAAAGACGGGCTCCTGATGGCGCCGTGCGTCGCGGTTCCGCGCCTGCTGCAAAAAACCGGGCTGACGCTTGCGGACATGGATATCGTGGAGATGCACGAGGCGTTCGGCGCCCAGGTCGCGTGCAACCTGCGGGCGTGGGAGAAGGGCTGGAAAGAAAAGGCCATCGGGAAGGTGGAAGAAGAGCGACTGAATCCTCTCGGCGGCTCCATCGCCACAGGCCATCCATTTGCCGCAACGGGCGGCAGAATCGTGACCACGCTTGCAAACGAATTGAAACGCCGCAAGGCCAAATACGGCCTGGTGAGCATCTGCGCGGCCGGCGCCATGGCCGCGGCGATGATTCTGGAACGGGCTTAAATCAGGTAGAGATTTTTCAGTGCCTCGCGTGCCGCGAGCTGCTCCGCGCGCTTTTTGCTGTTGGCGGTCCCGCTGCCCAGTACCTCATTCTGAAGCTTGACCTCGATGGTGAAGGTCTTTTCGTGGTCCGGACCGTTGACCGCCTGCACCGAGTAGAACGGCGTGCCCAGACTCCGGCTTTGCGCGTATTCCAGCAGCATGCTTTTGAAATTGGTGTGCAGCTCATCTGCGATGAGCTCATCCAGATGGCAGAGGATTTTTTCCCGAATAAACTCGCGCGCCCGCTCCAGGCCACCATCGAGATAGATGGCCCCGATGACCGCTTCGAGGGCATCGGAGTTTATGGACGCGCGTTTGCGCCCACCGGTCTTTTCTTCGGCTTCACTGAGCAGCAGGAAATCCCCTAGCCGCAACGCCTTGGCGATGCGCGCCAGAATCCGGCGACTCACGATGAGGGACTTCATGTTGGTGAGGTCCCCTTCCTCTTTTTGCGGGAATTTGTGGTAAAGGGACTCGATGACCACCAGCGCCAGCACCGCATCGCCCAGCAGCTCCAGGCGTTCGTTGGAATCGATGCGTTTTTCGTGGCTGATGGGGAGGTAGGAGCGATGTTTCAGCGCCTGCGTGAACAGCGATTCATCGTGGAAGTCGTAACCCAGAGTCTGCCGCAGCGCGTCGAAATCGATGTGGCAGTTTTCTTCAGGGGGTTTGGCTTTTAGCTTGTTAAGATGAAGTTTGATCCAACCGAGCATGTGCGATGCAAACAGGTAAGCGAAAAGCGTGCTATTCCTGAAATTCCTTCACGACAATTGACACATTATGTCCCCCGAATCCAAATGAATTAGAAATCGCGGCCCGAATGCGCCGTTGCCGCGGCTCGTTGGCCGTGTAGTCCAGGTCACACTCCGGGTCGGGTACCTCTTGATTGATCGTCGGGTGAACCATGCCGTTCTTGATGGAAAGCACGGTGACGATGAACTCCACGCCTCCGGATGCCCCCAGCAGATGGCCGATCATCGATTTTGTGGAGTTGACGTTGAGCGTTGCGGCATGCTCTCCGAACACATTTTTGATGGCGTTGGTTTCGGCGATATCGCCGTGTGGCGTGGAGGTGCCGTGCGCGTTGATGTAATCCACATCCTGAGGTTCCAGCCCGGCATCCTGGAGCGCCAGGCGCATGGCGCCCATCGCCCCTTCGCCGCCAGGCGCCGGCGCGGTGATGTGGTAGGCGTCGGCGGTGTAGCCCACGCCCGCGACCTCGGCATGGATGGTCGCGCCTCGTTGCTTTGCGTGGCTCAGGCTCTCCAGAAGCACGATTCCGGCCCCTTCGCCCATCACGAAGCCGTCGCGTTCCTTGTCGAATGGCCGACTGGCTTTTTCCGGCGCGTCGTTTCTGGTAGAAAGCGCTTTCATCGCGTTGAACCCGCCCACCCCCAGGGGCGTGATCGCGGCCTCGGCGCCCCCACAGATGATGGCATCCGCGTGCCCGCGCTGGATATTTCGGAACGCCTCTCCGAGCGCGTGAGAACTGGACGCGCAGGCGGACACGGTGGCGAAATTCGGCCCCCGAAGCCCGAAGCGAATGGAAATGTAGCCGGGAGCGATGTCTGCGATGAGCATGGGGATGAAGAAGGGGCTGATGCGCCGCGGCCCGCGTTCCAGCAACGTGCGCGCTTGCTTCTCGAACGTATCGATGCCGCCGATACCGGAACTCACGATGACACCCACGCGGTCCCGGTCCACTTTTTCCAGGTCGAGACCCGAATGCGCAACAGCTTTCTCCGCCGCGGCCACCGCAAACTGGGTAAACAAATCCATGCGGCGGACTTCCTTCCGCTCGATGTAGTCTTCCGCCTGAAAATCTTTGATTTCCCCGGCAAATTTTGTATCGAACTCGGACGTGTCAAAGCGCGAAATCGCGCTGACGCCGCTCTTTCCCGCGAGCAGATTCTGCCAAAACCCGTCCAGCTCGTGGCCCAACGGCGAGATCACACCCATGCCTGTGACAACAACTCGCTCCACTGTGTTCCTTTATCCCTTACAAGTTTACAGACTTACCGTGAACAATTCTACTCCTTTTCGCCGATCTTCGCTTCGAGATATTTGATGGCCTCCCCAACCGTGTTCAGTTTCTCGGCATCCTCGTCTGGGATTTCGATATCGAACTCTTCTTCAAATGCCATCACCAGCTCCACGGTATCCAGGGAATCCGCACCAAGATCATCGATAAACGATGCTTCTTCCTTCACCTCGTTTGCATCTACGCCCAACTGCTCAACGATGATATCTTTGACCTTGTCTTTGAGTGCCATGAAACTCTCCTCCTTAGAATTGTGATTTTTGCTTGCTAAATGGGTGATCCATAGACCGTTTCACTCAACTCTTTGACGTTTTTTCAGAACCTACATCACCATGCCGCCATCGACGGTGAGCACTTGTCCGGTGATGTAGTCTGCATCCGGCGAAGCCAGGAACGCCACCGCGTTGGCCACGTCCTCCGGTGTCCCGATGCGGCCCAGCGGGATGGTGCGCGCCAGCTCTTCTTTGACCTCGTCGGACAGGTTGCGGGTCATGTCGGTCGCGATGTAGCCCGGGGCCACCGCGTTGACCTGAATGTTGCGCGCGGCCAACTCCCGGGCCACGGATTTCGTCAACCCGATGACGCCGGCTTTGGACGCGCAGTAATTGGCTTGCCCCGGATTTCCCGTGAGCCCGACCACGGAGGTGATGTTGACGATCTTCCCGGCGCGCTGTTTCATGAACGATTTGGTCGCGGCGCGAATGCAGTTAAACGCGCCCTTCAGGTTCACCGCCAGCACCCGATCCCACTCCTCTTGCGACATGCGTACCAACAGATTGTCCCGCGTGATGCCCGCGTTGTTGACCAAAATGTCGATTTTCCCGAACGTCTCCAGAGTCGCCTTGACCACCGCCTCGGCCTGTTCGTAGCTGGACACATCTACGGCATGCCCCACGGACCTTCTGCCCAGCGCCTCGATCTCACCCGCGGTCTTGTTTGCGGCCTCGACCGTCGTGGCCGTCACCACGACGTCCGCGCCGTCTCGGGCCAGCCGCAGGGCAATGGCTTTACCGATGCCGCGAGATGCGCCTGTCACCAGCGCGACTCTGTCTTTCAGATTCGACATCTTTCAGTCCAGATTGTTTATGGCTTCAAACCCGTTGAACGCTCTTCCCGCCACCGACCGGTCGATGCGTTTGAGCAAGCCGGTCAGCACTTTGCCCGGGCCGACCTCATAAAACATCTCCGCGCCGTCCGCGATCATGTTTTGCGTCAACTCGATCCAGCGCACCGGGCTGGTCAACTGTTCCACCAGCAACCGCCGGATCTCCTGCGGCTCGGTGACCGGCTGGGCCGTCACGTTGGAGTAGACCGGCACCTCGGCAGGCTTGACCTCCACTTCCGCGAGCGCCTGTTTCAAGCCTTGCAGCGCGTGCTCCATCAGCGGAGAGTGAAACGCACCGCTGACCACCAGGGGAATGACTTTTTTCGCGCCCTGGGCTCTCGCGAGCTCCATCGCACGATTCACGCCATCCACCGACCCGGAAATCACGATCTGCCCCGGTGAATTGTAATTGGCCACCTGAACCACGCCGGCC
>CAYQOI010000240.1:0-5926 GCA_964419085.1 uncultured Cytophagia bacterium
CCTTTGCCCGTGCCAAACCAGATGGTGTTGCCGTGCACCAAAACGTCCGTCACGCTGTTGCTCGCCAGCCCGGAGGTGGGTTGCGCGGTGAGTTGGAACGAGGTGGTTCGCAGTACCTGCGCCTGGACCGGCTTCACGCCGGCAACTGAAAAAAGCAGCAGAACCGACCAGGCGATGGCGCGCGGGAGAAGTGATTTCATTGGATCACCGTCATGATGTGTTCGATGGTATTGCTCAACAGGCCCGACTTGTCCTTTGCCTGGAAGACGAAACGAAAATCGCCCGGGGTCACGCCGTTGGGCGGCAGGTTCACAATGATGCTGTAGGTGCCGTCGCCCGCAACCTCATCCCCGGAGACCGCACGATTGCCGTCGTCCGAGAGTTCAAAGGGACTGTCCTTCGCTTCCTGGCCGTTAGGGAGAAAGCTGCGAAATCGCACAAAATCGATATCTGAGAGACCCTGGGGGTCGAACACATCCACGGTCAGGAGGATCTGGACCACCCGGGTGGGATCGATCTGCACGGTGTCCGGGGCCACCAAATTGGACAGCACCGGCGCCTGGGGCAGCCGAAACACGCCACGAATGGTCGCGATCCTCGCGGCGCTCTTGCTCCCGGCCCGATCCTCGGCCTGGAAGCGCAGGAAGTAGTCGGACGCCGTGCGAATGAGATTCGAACTCAGCACCGCAGTGTAGACGCCGTCGCCGGCCACCGCGTCCGCGCCGGTTCCGTCATCCACCAGCGTGTCTTCCTGCGTGGGCGTGGGATGTGCCGGCGGGAAAAACTGATAGATGACCCGTTGGACGTCTTGCGGGCCATCGGGGTCGGTCACCTCCGCGGTGACCACGAAATCGAAGCTGGAATCCGCGGCCACGGTTTCCGGAACCGTAACGTTCACGATTTCAGGCGGCAAGTCTTCCTGGCCGGCCTGCACGAAAATCCGGGCTTCCAGCACGTTGCTCTCATTTCCTTCTTTATCTTTTCCCACGACGGAAAGCTGAAACTCGCCGGTTTCGCCTGCCGCGAAACTGCCCTGAATCTGCGCGGCAAACACGCCGTCCCTGGGAATGATGTCGCCCTGGCTCCCGTCATCTACCATGTCCCCCTGCAGCACCACCGTGCCGTCGCTGGCGCGGGCCAGGGTGTAGCTCACACCCGCGACATCCGCCAGGCCCTGCGGATCGCGCACCGTCACAGAAACCACGTGTTTGGCGGGCGAGGCATTGTACACGACAGCGGGCGCGATCAGGTCGGAAAGCTCAGGGGCAAACCCGGTTTCCGGCTGCACCGGATTGTCCAGCGAGCAGGCAAACAAAAACAGCAGCAAGATGCACGTCAGGCTGCTCAGGGAACCCACCCATCGTTCCATTTTCCTGCAACTCATTTCAGGCTTTCAAATTCATTTTGTTTTATCTGAGTTTTCGCTCTTCCATCCACTGTTCCCAACTTTCGGCCATCTCCTGGAGATCGCGGAAGAGGTAATCGGCCCCTTCCAGTTGTGACCCGTCCAGCGTGGTGGTCAACCCCGCCACGCGCATGCCCGCTCGCCGCGCCGCCTCGATGCCCAGCGGTGCATTTTCCACCACAAGGCACGCTTCGGGCTCCACGCCCAATCCTTTCGCCGCGGCCAGATAGCCCGTGGGGTTCGGCTTGCCCACGGCCACATCGTCGCCGGTCACCACCGCGTCGAACAGAGCCAGGACAGAGGGAGGCAAAACCGCTTTGACGTTCGCGAGCGCAGAGCCGGTGACCAGCCCCAGGAGCAAGCCGGTCTGTTTGAGCCGGGACAACAACCGACGGGTTCCGGGCGAAACGTTGGCCCGCGTCATGGCACGATACAGCGCTTGCTTGCGCGCCACAAGTTCGTTCAGCTCGTCTCGGGCAAGAACCACGTCGTGCCGTTTAAAAATCTGCGCGGCCAGCTCAACAGAACGGCTTCCTTCGCTCAGCAGCACCTCTTGCGGAGCCAGCGCGATTTCCCGCTCCGCAAACGCGAGTTGCCAGGCTCTCACGTGAAACGGCATGCTGTCGACCAGTACGCCGTCATGATCAAAGAGTACAGCTTTGAGCGATAGATCCTTCAAAAATCGAGAAGCAGGTTGAGTAACAACGGCGAAGTTTAATCTGTAGCAAGGGAAAAGGGGGCGAACTCCTTTCGTCTGCAGCGTCTCAAGAAACGATACTTTACAAGGCATGAATATAGAACATTTCAAATGCATTCGCAAGGTTTATTTTCCGGAAAAGCCAAATTGCCGGTTGAACGAAAACGAGCAACCAAATCACAGCCGTTCCGCCTAAAAACCTGAATGGGACGCACCGTCTGCGCAATACACGCGGGCTTCGCTCGCCCGGACAGCGTGCACATCCGGCGCGGTGGCCACCAATTTTTCGCTTGACTTTTAGCAGATTTTCTTTTATGTTGATTTCCGTTTCCGGAGGGATTTCAATCCAACCTACTCGCCCTCAGACTGAATTCTGGCGTTCATTTCAATGACTCGGAAGGGAAGGAAAAATGAGCGATCCGACTTTCAAGCCTTACGTTCCTGCTGATTCTGACCTGAAAGAATTTACCTTCAAGGCGCTGTTTCTCGGTGTGATCATGGCGGTCGTCCTGGGCGCGGCAAATGCCTACCTCGGCATGAAAGCGGGACTGACCGTGGCCGCGACGTTTCCTGCAGCCGTGGTCGCGATGGCCGCGCTGCGGGGATTCAAGGGAACGATCCTGGAAGAAAACGTGGCACGAACCACCGCGTCTGTGGGCGAAGCCCTGGTGGCGGGCGCCATCTTTACCATTCCGGCGTTTGTCATCAGCGGGGTTTGGGACTCCCTGTTCACCCTCGAACACCTGGTGGAAGGTGGCCTGATCATGCTCATCGGCGGCACCCTCGGCGTGCTGTTCATCATTCTTTTGCGCCGCACCATGGTGGAGGAAGCCAACCTGCCGTTTCCCGAGAGCGTGGCCGCGGCGGAAATCGTCAAGGCCGGACAGGGCGGCGCCACCGGCGCGCAGTACGTGTTCGGGGCCATGGGCCTGGCCGGGCTGCTGGAGCTGTTCAAAAACAGCAACGGCATCCACATTATCCAGGACACGGTGAGCCGGTTCTTCACCTTCGCCCAATCCAAGATCGAATTGCTGGGGGCACCCAAATCGTTTAGCGGCGGCATGAAGCTCGAGTCCCCTTCCGCCTCACCTGCGCTGGTGGGCGTCGGCTACATTGTGGGCTTCAACATCTCCGCCGTACTGTTTGCGGGCGCGGTCCTGGGCCATCTTCTGCTTGTGCCCCTCGCGCTGTTCTTGAATCCGGGACTCAAAGATCTCCTCGGCCCCAGCCACAGTTGGCTCGACATCAGCGATGAGGTCTGGCTGCGCGAGATTCGTCCTCTGGCCGTGGGCACGATGATCGTGGCCGCATTTTACACCCTGTACAACCTCCGCACCTCCTTGATGCAAGGCCTCACCAAAGCGTTTAAAGATTTGCAAAAACTGAAGGAACATGCCGGGCCCGTTTCCCGCCTGGAAATCGATCTCGATTTCAAAAAAGTGATCATCGCCATTCTGGTTTTGGCGGTGCCACAGTACATTCTGTACCACTACTTCAGCGGCTCGTTGCTCGGTTCCATTTTGCTCACGGTTGTGCTGCTCATCGTCGGCTTTCTGTTTGCAGCGGTGGCCGGTTACCTGGTGGGGCTCATCGGCAGCTCCAACAACCCCATCAGCGGCCTGACCTTGAGCACGCTGCTGATTTCGGCCATCCTGATGGTGGCCATCGGAGTAACGGGCGTCAAAGGGGTTGCGGCGGTGCTGGGCGTGGCCGGGGTGGTCTGTTGCGCGGCGGGTATTGCCGGCGACATGACCCAGGACCTGAAAGTGGGTCACATCCTGGGGGGCACCCCCTGGCGCATGCAGATGGGGGAGATTATCGGCGTGGTGGTGGCAGGTGCAGTGTTGATGCCGGTCATCGCACTTTTGGACAATGTCTACAAAATCGGAAGCGCACAGCTCCCGGCACCGCAGGCGGGCTTGATGGCCCTGATGGCAAAAGGCATCGTGGGGGGCGAAATGGCCTGGCCCCTCGTGATCGTGGGCATCTTTTTTGCGGTGGGATTGATCCTGATCAAAGCGCCTTCACCCATGCTCATCGCGGTGGGGATGTACCTGCCGTTCAGCTCCACGGCCGCGATCTTTGTGGGTGGGATCTTCAAATGGATCATGGACCGGCAAATGGCAAAACAGAATCTGACCGATGAACAAAAGACCAAGGCCGAGAACACCGGCGTGCTGCTGGCCTCCGGCTTGATCGCGGGGGAATCGCTGATGGCGGTGATCCTCGCCCTGGTGGTGGCCGTGGTCAGCCTGACGGGTAGCACGTTCTCGCTGGCCAGCCTCTCACCGGGAAGTTCGGCCTGGCTGGGGCTGATCATTTTTGCCATCTTGTTCTATGTTCTGATTCTCGTTCCAAAGGCCAGCACCAGCAAAAAATAGCATCGGCACGTTTTGATGGCAGCAACGCACGAACAACGGGGGCGGTCGTTTCTGGCGCAGCGGCCGCAGTGGAACCGAAAGTGGGAAAAGGGGGAAAACGGGTTGACCGTCATCCTGGTCCCGAAGTTTGGCAACCACCTGCTGGGCCGCTGGCTCATGGCAAGACTGCGGAATCCTTACTACCGGCTCAGGTTGGATGAAATCGGCAGCTTTGTGTGGGAGCACTGCAGCGGCGACCTCAGCGTGCAGGAAATCGGCGCGCGCCTGGGTCAAAGATTCGGCGACACGGTGGAACCGGTTTACGAACGGCTGGACCTCTTTCTTCGGAGCCTGGAACGATCCAAATCCATTGTTTGGCGATAGATAGATCATTCAAGGAGTGAAGCTTGGACAAGAAAACATTTGACAAAATCAGCTCGCGCATCGACGGTTATGGAGATGAAGCGATCAAGCTCGAGACGGAGTTGACCGCGATTCAGGCGTTGGCGCCCGAAAACGGCGGGGACGGAGAGCAAGAAAAGGCCGCATTCCTGCAGACCTACCTGGAAAAAGAGCTGCACTGCGACCAGGTCACCAGATACGATGCGCCCGATGAACGCGTCTCCGCGGGGGTGCGCCCAAACCTCATCGCGACCATAAAAGGCAACCAGCCCGGCAGGACCGTCTGGATCATGTCACACATGGATGTCGTCCCGCCCGGCGACCTCAGCAAGTGGGAAGGCGACCCCTGGACCGTGCGGGTAGCCGACGGCAAAATCTACGGTCGGGGCACCGAGGACAATCAGCAGGGCATCGTTTCCTCCCTCCTGACGGCCAAGGCCTTTCGGGATGAGAACATCGTGCCGGAAAGCAACATCGGCTTGATCCTGGTGGCCGACGAAGAGACCGGAAGCAAGTACGGCATCCAGTACCTGCTGGAGCAGCACAAGGCGTTGTTCAAAAAAGATGACCTCTACATCATTCCGGATGCAGGAAACAGTGAAGGCAGCATGCTGGAGATCGCGGAAAAAAGCATCCTCTGGTTCAAGTTCCGTGTGCTGGGTAAACAGACCCACGCGTCCACACCCGAGCTCGGAGTCAACGCGTTCAAGGCCGGTGCGTATCTCATCGTCAAGCTGGACAATCTTTACATGATGTACAACGCGGCCGACCCCGTTTTTGATCCTCCTCTCAGCACGTTTGAACCGACCAAGAAAGAAGCCAACGTCCCAAATATCAACACGATTCCCGGCGAAGATGTCTTCTATCTCGATTGCCGTCTCCTCCCCAGCTACGATGTGGACCAGTTCATCACCAACGTTAAACGGATCTGCAAAGAGGTGGAAAGTCGCCACCATGTGACCGTGGAGGTGACGACCGAGCAGGAGTTGCGTGCACCCGCGTCCACTCCGGCGGGCTCGCCTGTGGTGAAAGCCCTGCAATTGGCTATTTCTGAAACGCGGG
>CAYQOI010000241.1:0-5920 GCA_964419085.1 uncultured Cytophagia bacterium
ACGTTTGGTTTCGACTACACTCAACCACCGGGGCGGTGTACATGGCCCCCGCTATTCAAGACTAGCAAAGAAACGGCTCCGTTGGTCCTTTTCTCTCATATTCCAGAAACTTGAGACCGAGGAGAAAGCGACGCAGGGTGACGGATTTCGGACGTTTCCCAACCCGCGCGCCCAATCAAGGGCCTCTTCGCGACCTAACCGTGGCTCACATAACGGGTTTGTCTCGAGGCCGCATGCGGAGAGTGCCATAAACGTATCACAGCTCCGGCCGGTCGTTTCGACTACGCTCAACGACCGGTAACTTCTGCGCCTCTCTTCCGGTTGAAGGTACGCAGCTCCGGGGACAAGATCAAGCCGCTATCTGCGGATTTGCGTGGGTGACTTTTTTCTTGACAATAAACGGCAAAAGCCGTATACGTTGACGCAGGGGCTTAGCTTGAGCGCCGGCGGGTGAGCCGGCTGCAGCGGTCGCGCGACAAAACAGGGCGGTCTCACCGGGGCAAGCTGGTGCGGAGACACGCAGCTCAATACTCTGAAGGCCGTCCCCACGTCCGTCACATCAACCACACGTTTTATGGAGGGAATATGCAGATCAAAGACGCCTTACTTGCTGAACTGGAACAGGAGGCGGGGGCAACCCGTCGGGTATTGGAGCAAATACCGGAAGAAAAGCTCGATTGGCGGCCGCACGAAAAATCCATGTCGCTGGGACAGCTCGCTTTCCACGTCGCGAGGATCCCCGGAGGGATTTCGGCTTTACTCGCAGGAGAGACCCTCGATGTGAGCGAGGCGAATTTTACCACGCCCCAACCCGGCTCCCGTGCGGAGATTCTCTCCGCTTTCGACGAAAGCATCAGCGCGGCCAAAGACACCCTCGGCGGGCTCGACGACGCCCGGGCCGCCTCCACCTGGACCCTCACCCGCGGCTCGGAGACGCTTCTCTCCATGCCCAAAGTGTCCCTGGCGCGCTCTCTCTTGCTGAACCACTGGTACCACCATCGGGGACAGCTCACCGTCTATTTGCGCCTGCTGAACATTCCCGTTCCCGCGGTCTATGGCCGCAGCGCAGACGAAGATCCCCTCGGCATCGAGAGGTAAAACGCCCGTTGCCGGCTTTACCCGGCCGACGCGGCCTGCCGCACCTCGCGGTTGTCTGCCGCGGCCGTCTCCACCCGGGCTAACGCCCGGATGCGGTCGAGCACAGGGGGATGGGAGTAGTTGAGAAAGACATAGAGCGGATGGGGAGTCAGATTGGTCAGGTTGTCCCGCGACAGCTTTTTTAATGCGCTCACCATGGCATCCGGATTCCGGGTGGTCTCCGCCGCGTAGCGGTCCGCTTCGTATTCGTTTTTGCGCGAAAACATCTGCATGAAAACCGACAGGATGAGCTCGATGGGGGAGTACAGCATGCCGAAAAAGATCAACCCCGCGTAGATGGACATCTGCTGCATGTAGAACGCCTCAAACAGTCCCCGGTGACTGATAAAAATAGACAACAGGTAGAACATCACGCCCATGTGCACCACGCTGATCACCATCCCCTGGATGATGTGCTTCTTCTTATAGTGTCCGATCTCGTGCGCCAAGACCGCCACCAATTCCGGGACGGTGTGCTTCTCGATCAAGGTGTCGAACAGCGCGATGCGTTTGTTCTTGCCGAAGCCGGTGAAAAACGCGTTGGATTTGGTAGATCGTTTGGAGCCGTCCATCACAAACAGATTCTTGACGGGAAACCTGACCGACTCGGCGTAAGCCAGAATGGCCTTTCGCAGTTCGCCTTCCTCCAACGGCGTAAACTTGTTGAACAGCGGCATGATCCAGGTGGGCGCGATAAACTGGACGAACAGGGTGAAAAGCGTGGTGGCAAGCCAGCAGTACAACCAGGCCGCGCTGCCGGCGTACTCGAAAAAGGCCAGCACCCCTGCCAGCAGCGGCCCACCGAGCACGATGGCCAGAACCAGACCCTTCAGCAGATCCGCGGCAAAGGTAGCCGGCGTGGTCTTGTTGAAGCCGAAGCGTTCCTCGATGACGAACGTCGAGTAAATGCTGAACGGCAGCGACAGGAGCGATTTGGCAAACACCAGGATGCCGATATAAGTCAGGCCGGTGAGAATGGGGTGCAGGTGCCACCCCCGCACCACCTGGTCCAACGCGTTGAAGCCGCCGGCGAACCAGAACGCAAGCGTCAGCGCGAGGCCGAAGGTCGAGGTCACAAACCCGAATTTTGTCCGCACCCGGGTGTACTCCTGGGATTTTCGGTAGGCCTCGGCGTCGTAAACCCCGCGGAATTCCTCGGGGAGCGTGCCTTTCAAGGCCCGCAGATTGAGGATTTCTGTCACCAGGTTCAGCAGGAAGCTGAACACCAGGGTGGCGAGAATGATGATTGCGTAGACGTTCATTTCTCCTTCAGAAAACTCCTTCTCCCGTTTTAAACCAATGTGACTTCACCGGCCCCTCCCGGAAGAGCGCGGGGGGACAATTCCCCGGCCTCCCCGGGCCGATTCAGCCATGCGTTTTCCGGCTGCGTAAATTATACGAAAAACAAAGCAAAGAAAAAAGCGTTTCTTGAAGGGAGAACCGAGCTACCGCTTCATGATCTTGCGCGCCCGCTCCTTGTACTTTTTGGCCTGCTCCAGGCGCCCGGCGCGCTTGTAGAGCGTTCCGAGGTTTCTCAGCACGACCGCGACACAGGGATGGGTGGGACCGAAATGCTGTTCGCGGATGGCCAGCGCGCGCAGGTAAAGCGGCTCGGCTTCGGCAAAATAGCCCTGCGTCTTGTAAATGCCGGCCAGATTGTTGAGCGAGGTGGCCACGTTGGGGTGGTTTGGGCCGAGGTTTTTTTCCAGAATCTCCAGCGCCCGTTTGTGCAGCTTCTCGGCTTCCGGAAGATTCCGCCAGGCGTCGTAGAGCACAGCCAGATTGTTCAGGGAAACCGCGACTTCCAGATGGTCCGGACCGAGATTCTTTATTCGAATCTCCAGCGCGCGTTTGTGCAATTGCTCGGCTTCAAAAAAATCGCCGCGGGATTTGTACAGCACCGCGAGGTTGTTCAGCGTGGCCGCGACTTCGAGATGGTTGGGTCCCAGGTAATCCTCTCGGATGGCCAGGGCTTTGCGGTAAAACTTTTCCGCCCGGGCGTAGTCTTCCTGGGCCTTGTACAGACTGCCGAGATTGTTCAGAGAAGTGGCGACACTGGGGTGGTCAGGGCCGAACGTCTGTTCCGCGACGGTTAGCGCTTTTTTCGCCAGTTTCGTGGCCTCCGCGTACTCGCCGCGTCTGAAGAGAGCCGTCACGCGCTCGTTCAAATCGTCCCACAGGGTCTTCATGCGTCACCAGTGCCTTTTCCGTCATCGTCCTACCCCCCGTAACCGAATTCCGAACTCGTTTTGCCCTCTGGAGGGACAAACCGCTCCGCACCCAAAAAGGGTCTCGAACCGTGCCGTTTCCTTCCTGTTTAAATACCTCAGGAGAGGGTATTTTGCGGGAAAGAGGGCTAGCACCATGTGAATTGCTTGATCTTTAGGGCAATTATCGATAAACTCGCGGCTGAACATGCTGAACATTCTCTACTACATCAGCGGTCACGGGTACGGGCACGCAGTGCGCGCTATCGAGGTCATGCGAGCCCTTGCCCGGCAAAACCCCGGACTCTTTTTCCACATCAGAAGCGACGCGGCGCCCTGGCTGTTCGCGATGAATCTCGATCGCGAGCGCTATGCGCTCCACCCGGTGCGACTCGACATCGGCGCGGTCCAGAAAACGAGCTTCCACATCGATAAAAAGCGCACCTGCGACGCGCTCAGGGCGCTTTATGACTCCCGGCGCGAACAGGTGGAAAAAGAGGTGGTGTTCGCCAGGCAGGTGGGGGCGAGGCTGGTGGTGTCGGACATCGTGCCCCTGGCCTTCGACGTGGCAGAAGCCGCCGGGCTGCCCTCCCTCGCGGTGGCCAACTTTTCCTGGGACTGGATCTATGCGCACTATGTGTCGGAAATCCCGGCGTTCGCCGAGATCGTGGATGCGATTCGGCAATCGTACCGCAAGGCGACGCTGCTTTTGCGCTTGCCGTTCCACGGCGATCTTTCGGTCTTTCCCAGAATAAAGGATATCCCGCTCATCGCCAGAAAGGCCCGGATGGCGAAAGAGGACGTCTTGCGCCGCCTGGGGATGTCCGCAGCGCCGCCCGAACGGTTGGCACTGGTCGCGTTTCGCGCCGCAGACCTGGCCCAGGTGAACCTGGATCGACTTGCCTCGATCCCGTGGGTTCGATTTCTCACCCTGGGGCTGGGCCGAACCTTCCGAAACAGTCTCGACGTGGCCCCTGACTTTTTGCCCACCGCGGAACTGGCCCGGGCGTGCGATGTGGTGGTCTCCAAGCCCGGCTACGGTCTGGTCTCCGAAATCCTCGCCAACCGCACGCCGCTGCTCTACACCTCGCGGGACGATTTCGCCGAGTACGAAGTCCTGGAGCGCGGCTTGCGCAGGTTTGCCCACGCTGCGTTTCTTCCCCGCTCCGCTTTTCTCGCGGGCGAATGGGAAGAGGCGTTGCGGGAACTGCTGCACGCGCCGCCGCACTGGCTGCCCATCGCCGTGGACGGCGCGGAAAAGGCCGCGCAGGAGGTTTTGACTCAACTCGAAAGCTCGGGCACGGAATGCCGATGAGGCTGCAGACCGACGCGGCGGGCTCGCCATCCGGCTGCCCATCGCACAGAGGAAAAACGCGACTGCGGATCAGGGAGAACGTCCCGGCGCCCACCGGCGGAACAGCGGGGTAAGCAGACGGGAGAGGAGCACAATCCCCGGCGGGGCGAGAAGCAACCAGACCACCGCCGCATGCCAGGTTGTGTCGAACAGCAGGCTCATGGCGCGCCAGAAGTCCCGGTGGAACATCTCGGCGACCTGGCGGGCCGACAGCGGCAGCGGCGTCGCGCCGAAGAGCCAGGCACCGGCCCGAAAGAAGGGGAGGAGCAGCAGGAGTTGCAGCGGGTAAACCAGGTAATTCGCCACCTGGATCGCGGGCAGGTTGAGCCTGAACACCACCGCCGCAACCGTGCACAAAACCGTCGTTGTCCCCAGCACAGGAAAGAGGCCCAGTGCGACCCCGAACGCCACGCTCAGGGCGAGCTTCTCGGGCGTCACCCCCTGGGTCAACAGGGCCACAAGAGGCTGGACCACCCTGGTGCGCCAGACGGTTTTCAGCATCGCTCCATCGTCTCTGGGTAAAACGGGACGGCGCGGCGTGCGGCGCTCATTTCCCCAGGAGGTGACGCAACGCGGCTTCCAGGTCCGGGTAACGAAAGCGGTAGCCGGATTGCGCTAGTTTCACCGGCTCGATCCGGGCGCTGGCAAGCAGGAGTTCGTCCGCCATTTCGCCCAGCGCCAGACGCGCGGCAAACCCGGGCAGCGGGAAAAGCGTGGGGCGAGACAGGACCCGGCCCAGCACGCGCGTAAACTCGCGGTTGCGCACCGGGTTGGGCGACACCGCGTTGACGGGACCGTGCAGCGACTCGGTGGCCACGGCGTGATGGATGGCGCCCACCAGGTCGTCCAGGGCTATCCAGCTCCAGAACTGGTTTCCGCTGCCCATGATTCCCCCCAATCCCATCTTGAACGGCGGCAGCATCTTCGCCAGCGCGCCACCCTCCGGACTCAGCACCACCCCGATGCGCAGATTCACCACGCGAATGCCCTTATCGCCGGCCGGGGCGGTGGCCGCCTCCCAGGCCTGGCAGACCTCCGCAAGGAAGCCGGAGCCCGGCGAGCTCTCTTCGGTGAGGGTCTCCTCCCCGCGGTCGCCGTAATAGCCGATGGCGGAAGCGCTGACCAGGACCTTGGGCGGGCGTTTCGACGCGGCCAGCGCGTTGCTGAGCAGCTCGGTGCCTTGCACACGGCTGTCGCGGATGCGCTTTTTTTGCCCCTCGGT
>CAYQOI010000242.1:0-5872 GCA_964419085.1 uncultured Cytophagia bacterium
AGTAAAATCAAGACGTTATAGATTCCCGCTTTCGCGGGAATGACACAAAAAACGGTCTTTTTGGACAGCCCCTTACGTTCTGTTGACTACCCTTTTTGGACAGCCTCGTGCCATTAGCAAACGCTCATTTTCAAAACTCAACCGGACACTCATGATTCAGGCTAAAAACAACAGTGGCTCACCCACTGCACCACATCCCCGGAGACCCCCATCAAGATGGCCCCTAAAACAAAGACCAAAACCGCGATCAGGACGATGCGTTTGTTTGTGCTTTCCACGGGTCTATCTCCTTGATTTGGTGAAACGTTCGACCATACCGGCGAGTTTTAAACGCTGTCCGCGGCCTGTTCCGGCTGAGCCTGGAGGCTCGCCAGACCTTCCTGCACCGTCTTTTTCACATCACCCAGGCAGCACCGCCCGGAAGGGTTTTTGATTTCGCAACTGCATTCGCCGGCTTTAACTTTGGCGGTGATGTAAGGCAGCGCGCTGCTTTGGCCGGTGGAACGGATTTCCTCGAAAATGCGTTCTCGGGTGTAGTCGAAACAATAGCACACCGGAATGGGTGGCTCGGCCTCCTTTCGCCCGACACGCACACGCACATCCTGCTTGGTGAAGACCTGCCCCGTATCGTTAGAAAAATAGACCACTTCGCAATCCGGCGTGCGGCAGAAGAAGAATTCACCCTCGCGGAGTCTTGCCAACGCCTGCTCGTTTAGAAGGTGCTCCACGGTCATCCTCAACACCGGCTGGCCCTTCTGTCCGCACTCCGGGCACACGGCCAACGATTCGTCTGCCTCGGGTTTAATGGAACAGCATTCTGACATGTTCGCTTCCTCCTAATTCAACGTCGCCTTCTGGGCGTGATATCCGATTTTGTTGATCGCCTCCACCAACTGCTCGACGTTTGCCTTTTTCGGGTCGTATTGCACCACCGCAGAGTGGCTGGCATAGTCTGCCTTTGCTTCCGCGACGCCAGGCACCTTCTTGAGGGCAGATTCCACATTGTACTGACAGCCGGTGCAGGTCATCCCCTGGACATCCAGGTTCACCTTTTGAATGTTTGCCGCCACGTTCTGCGGAGTGATATCGCCTGAGGTCTGCGCCTCGTTCTTGCTGCAACTCAGAAACGGAAGCGCCACGACACCCACGACCAAAACCAAGGTAAGCAGCTTCGTCACCATGCTCTTTCTCCTTCTTTAAGTTAAAGTAAAACGGTTCGATTTTCTCTGTGGTCTACCACACACGTTCTACAACAGCGTCAGCAGTTGCGGGAAAAACATGAAAATCAGAGCAAGGCCTGCCGAGATCCAGAGCAGAATCTTGTTCAACCGCCCGGCGGATTCTACCCTGCAGGTACCATCTTCGCACTGCACCTCGCGTTTGCGATAGGTCAAATAAAAACCCAGGCCCAACAAGACCAGTGTCAGAAAGACGAAGTATGGACGGTAGCGCTCAAAGGCCGCGGCAAAACCCAGGCTCCCCGCACCGACGAGTGCGAGGACAAACGGACCGATGCAGCACAACGAAGCGAACAGGGCGGAAAGTACCGATCCCGCCGATGCCAAAACACTCTTGTCCATTCAATCCTCCAATTCAAATAGCTGTTTGAGCACGTCGATAAACGGCGTATCCAGAAGCCGGTAGAAAATCGTCTGACCCTCCCGGCGTCTGCCGATCAGGCCGTGCGCGCGCAGTTTGCTCAACTGATGACTGATGGAAGAAACCGTCATCCCGGTGACATCTGCCAGATCGCAGACGCACAGCTCGGACTCTCGGGCGAGCAAGAAGAGAATCTTCAACCGCGTCGTATTTCCGGCAACCAAAAGCAGGTCCGCCAATGCTTCCAGGTCCGCCCTGGCATTCAGTTCCTTGTGCAACCGGCGCAGCACCGGCAGATTGACGTTCTTACGAATACACGATTCTTCGGTCAGTTCCGGCATATCGAGACCCCTGAGTTTCTTTATTTGAATAATCTTTCAAATACGTAAAGTGAAACAACGAAAACCGGCCATTTGTTCCCGAGTCCCAAAAAAAACTTGCCAGGAGTTGCAAAATTCAATTCATAGTGTAAATTTGCATGAACAGGTCCTCATCCCCTTAATTCCAAAAAGGGAGAAACATACAATGAGTTCGAAAACAGCCGGCATCAGCGACGAGGCGGTTCGCGCCAAGACAGGCAAGAACTGGCAGGAGTGGTTCGCGCTATTGGACAGCGTGAACGCCTCGGAAATGAGTCATAAAGAGATCGCCCGTTACCTGTATGAAAAGCAAGACGTACCGGGATGGTGGGCGCAAATGGTCACCGTGGGCTACGAGCAGGCGCGCGGGCTTCGCCAGAAAAACCAATCCTGCGACGGAGACTTCCAGGTGGGGTGCAGCAAGACCATCTCGGTTCCCTTGTCGGCCCTGTACGAGGCCTGGCAAGATGAACGGCAGCGCCGCGCGTGGCTTGCCGACCCCGACTTCACCGTGCGCAAGGCCACACAGGACAAATCCATGCGCATCACCTGGGTGGACGGGAGAAGCAGCGTCAGTGTCTATTTTTATGCAAAGGGCGAGAATAAGAGCCAGGTGGTGGTCGATCACACCAAGCTCGCCGACCAGGAAGAGGTGGAAGTGAAACGCGCGTACTGGGCGCACAACCTCGGGCAACTCAAACAGCTCCTGGAAAGTCAACACGCGCAGTGAGCACCTCTTTTGTGCATCGTCGTTTGACGCTGGTCCGGCACGCGTCCGCGCAGCCACCGCAGCCCGGTCTTTCAGATTACGACCGGTCACTCAACGCAAAGGGCAAGAAAGAGGCCCTGGCGCTGGGAAGACGTCTGGCGGCGAAGATTGGCACTCCCGACCTTCTGGTCGCGAGTCCGGCCAAACGGGCCTTGCAGACGGCACGCATCCTCGCCGCGGAGCTGGCTTACCCCGCTCACCGGATACGAATGGAAACCCATCTCTACGAAGCGACCATCGCGGATTTGCTTGCGCTAATCAGCCAGACCTCTGACCGGCACCGGCACCTTCTCATCCTGGGCCACAATCCCGGATTGACCCGGCTGGTGGGTGCCCTGACCGCACAAGCCGGCGGCACCATGCCCACCGCCAGCGCGTTCTGCCTGGAAACCACGGGGACAAGCTGGCACGAGATTTCAAAACACCCCGCCCGCATTTTGTTCTTCGCAGCCCCCGCGGTGTAGTCATCGCGGTTGACATTCACTCCGCAATTGGCTACATTTCCCTGTCTGATAAACCAATTCGTGACGCCTTGTAGTCCCATGACCCACACTGAACACGTTCGAAGCGCACGGCTTCGGCAAGCACTTTACACCTCGATCGTTGCGCTGATGCTCGCGCCGCTGGCCCACGCACTCGACGATGAGTTCAAAATCTGGAGCGAAGACCCCAAGCTCTCCTGGCAAGATTTCCACAAGAGACCGCCGGAACGCAGCGCCACAGCCGCGCAGAGCTGGGTGGGCCTCGATGTCTCGGGAATGTGCATCGACGGTGAGTTTCGATTCGAGGTCATGGCCTTCTTCGATAGAGACTCTTCGTGGGTCAGAAAGGTGAAACATGTGGACAAACTCCTCCGGCACGAGCAGGGGCACTTCGACATCGCGGAAATCGCGGCACGCCAACTGCGGAAGGCGCTGGCGCACATCCCACGTCCGTGCGACGACATCCCGCGCATGCAAGAGCAAATGAAGACCCTCACCCGCGAAAACAAGCTCTGGCTCAACCAGGAGCAACTGGAATACGATATACAGACAAAACACGGTACGGACCGCAAGAAGCAGAAGAAATGGGAAGAAAGGATCCGGAAACGACTCCAGGAACTCGAGGCTTACAAATGACCGGCTCTCACGAGAATCGGATCGGGTACCGCAGCCAAATCAACCGCGCGGTTCCACTGGCAGAGTCAGGTGAATTCGGCCCGCTACGGTTGGGCCCCCTGCATATCTGGCCACCGGTCGTGCTGGCGCCCATGGCAGGCGTCACAAACGCGCCGTTCCGGCGACTGTGCAGGCGGTTCGGGGCAGGTCTATTCATCAGCGAAATGGTCATCGCACGCGGGATCGTGGAGGCCAACCCAAAGACGCTGGAACTGGCGGCCTTCGCCGAAGACGAGTCCCCCCGCAGCCTACAACTCTACGGCACGGACCCGTACTACATGGGCGAAGCGGTGGCCAGGCTGGTGCAAGAAAACCGCGTCGACCACATCGACCTGAACTTCGGCTGCCCCGTGCGCAAAGTGACCGGCAAAGGCGGGGGTGCAGCGATCCCGTTGAGACCCAACCTGCTGCGCAACCTTGTCGCCGCGGCCGTGCGCAACGCCGGGCCGGTACCGGTCACCATCAAATTCCGGGTGGGCATCGATGACGACACCCACACCTACCTGACGGCAGGGAAAATCGCGGAAGAAGAGGGCTGTGCGGCCGTCTCGCTCCATGCACGCACCGCGGCGCAGCTCTACGACGGCGAAGCCGATTGGGGGTTCATCGCCAGGCTCAAGGAATCGCTGAGCACGATCCCCGTGCTGGGGAATGGCGACGTCTGGGAAGCCTTCGACGCGCTGCGCATGATGCGGCAGACCGGCTGCGACGGCGTCGTCATCGGCAGGGGGTGCCTGGGCCGGCCGTGGCTTTTCCGCGACCTGGTCGACGTGTTCGAAGGCAGGGAACCGCAGCCCCCGCCGAACCTGGGCGAAGTCGCGGACATCATGCTGCGGCACGCCCGGCTGCTGAGCGACTGGTTTGGCGAAGGCCGGGCTGTGCGGATGTTCCGAAAGCACTGTACCTGGTACATGCGCGACTTCAAGTCCGCCAAGCATCTGCGCCTCAAGTTGGTGCAAACCACCACCCTCAGGGAACTCGAACTGGTCTTGCGGGAGCTGGATCGCGACGAGCCGTTCCCTCGCCGCGGGCTGCGCCGACCCAGAGGCAAGAAACGGGGGCGGCAAAAAGTGGCCCTGCCCCCGGGATACCTCGACGACCGCAAGGCCGACACCCCGCCCCCGCCGGAGGCCGAGATCATGGTCTCCGGCGGCTGAGCGCGGACCCTGCAAAACGTCGCGACAGGCTAATGGGCATCCTGCCGTAGCATTACCTTGACAGAGTCGAGGCTTCCATCGTTGGGGGCAGGCCGCAGCCCCAGAATGTGCGCCATCAATTCATAGATGTGAATGTTCTGGAACGGCTCCACGGTGAGGCCGGAGCGAAAAGCAGGGCCGAACGCGATAAAGATGGCGCCCATGGATTCGAGCCGGTTGTCGAATCCGTGATTCCCTCCGCTGACGTAGTGCGGCTTGACCGTACTGTGCGAGGTGATGGACCACCCCTCCTGCGCGATGGCGACGATCTTGGGAATGCGGGGATTCTCCCGGTAGTGAAAACGCACCGGGACCTCCGACTTCCGGTACACCTCCATGTGCGGATTGGCGTGGACAAGTGCCCGATAGACCTTGCTTTCTTTCCCCGGCGCGGGATTGAGGGCCGCGACCGGATTCCAATCCACCACATCCACGTCCTGCATATCGATGTAGTCGTCCAGGTAGACCACGTGTTCCGGGCTGATGGGACACATCCCGTGGTCTGAGACGATGATGACGTTTACCCGATCCAGTAAATCGCGTTGGCGCAAACCGTGCAGCAAGCGCCCGATGAGCCCATCGATCTCCTGAATCGCGGCGACGATTTCCGGGGAATCCGGCCCGTACTCGTGCCCGACATCGTCGGTGATGCTGAAATACGTCGTGATGAGTCGCGGCCGGCGGCTTTCCGGCAAGTCGAGCCAGGTGAGCACCTGGTCGATCCGGGTGGCGTTTGGGACGCTGCCGTCGTACTCGTACCAGTACGTGGGGCGCACGCCGCCGATTTTTGTA
>CAYQOI010000243.1:0-5859 GCA_964419085.1 uncultured Cytophagia bacterium
ATCCTGGGTCAGCCACTCCTGGTCCAGAAAATCGATGTCCCCGCCCGCGGAAAATGCCCGTCCCGCACCGGTAAACACCACCACGCGGACACGGTCGTTGCCCACGAGCTCCTCCTGCAACTTCCCGAACTCCGAGCGCATGACCCCGTCCATCGCGTTGAGTTTCTCGGGTCGATTGAGTGTGACCAACGCGATGCCGTCGTCCGTCAGCTCATATTTTAGTGTCTCAAACGCTTGCCCCATCAACTGTCTGCCTCAGTCCAGCGCCACCACGACGGACTTGGTTTCCATGTAGTAATCGATGGCCTCGGAGCCGTGTTCTTTGCCCAGGCCGCTCTGTTTGACTCCCCCGAAAGGCAACTCGTCGTAAATGATCTGATTGGAGTTGACCCAGGTGTAGCCCGCTTCCAGCAACTCCGCCGCTTTGTTGGCCCGATTGAGGTCCCGGGTCCAGACCGACGAACCGAGGCCGTAGATGTGGTCGTTGGCCTTTGCGATGGCCTCGTCCAGGTCCTTCACCCGCATGATAGGCAAAGCCGGCCCAAACACCTCTTCCCGCACGATGCGCGAGCTTTCGTCCACGTCCACCAAAAGTGTGGGGAGATAAAAGTAGCCGTGCTCGAATTGGGCGCCCTCGGGACGTTTGCCGCCCACCAGAACTTCGGCGCCTTTTTCCACCGCATCTTGCACCTGCGCCTCCACCTCTGCGCGTTGGGTCGCGGTGTGCAACGGACCGATGAGCGTCCCCTCAGCCAATCCGTCGCCGAGGCGCAGCTTCCGAACCTTGGCGACCAGCTTGTCGATGAATTCATCCGCGATGGCCTCGAACAGGTAGAGGCGCTTGATCGCGAGGCAGGCCTGGCCGCAGTTGAAGAAGCGGCCCACGGACGCCGCGCTCACCGCGCGGTCCAGGTCCGCGTCGTCGCAAACGATCATCGGGTCGCTTCCTCCCAGCTCCAGGGTGACGCGTTTTATCTGTTTCGCCGCGGTTTGCATGACCTGGCGGCCCGTCTCCGTCGCGCCCGTAAAACCGATCTTGCGGACTTTCGGGTTTTCGATGATTTCCTGCCCCACGGTGCCACCGGGACCGGTCACGATGTTCAGCACACCCTTCGGTAGACCGGCCTGATGCAGCAGTTCCACGACCTTCACCGCGGTGAGAGGAGTGGTTCCGGCTGGCTTCACCACAAAGGTGTTGCCGGCCAAAAGCCCCGGCGCGATCTTGTTTCCCATCAAGGAAACGGGAAAATTCCACGGGACGATGGCCCCACAGACGCCGAACGGGCGTTTGATGATCATGCCGTAGCGATTCTTGCCCAGCAGCGGCACGTGCCCCCCGCGCACGTTTTTTGCCAACCCCGCGTAGTGCTCCAGCGTGTGTGCGAATCTCCGGATCTCCAGCACGGCTTCGCGCAGCGGCTTGCCCTGCTCCCGCGTCAAAAGTGTGGCCAACTCCTTCTCGCGCGCCCTGACCGCCGCGGTGCCCGCGTAAAGCACTTCCCCGCGCTGCGCAAATGGCGTCTGCGACCATTCCGGAAACGCAGCCGCGGCCGCGTCGATGGCACGACGTGCGTCTTCGGCGGTGCCCTGCGGGACGGAGTCCACCACCTCGCCGCTCGCGGGATTGTGAATCTCTGTGACTTCGCCGGAGAGCGAACCCACCGACTCCCCGTCTATGAACATTTGCACCATGTGTTTACACCCTTAGCTGTCCAATCCGCCGAACACGACACTCTTGGGCTCGAAGTAGTAGTCCAGCGCCTCGGGCCCGTGCTCGTGCCCGATGCCCGACGCCTTAACGCCGCCGAAAGGCATCTCGTCGTAACCGTAGTGGATCTGGTTGACCCACAGCATGCCGGACTGGATTTCGCGCGCCGCGCGGTTGGCGTCTTTCATGCTGTTGGTCCAGATGGAGGCGCCGAGCCCCCATTTGCTGTTGTTTGCTTTTTCGATGGCTTCGTCCAGGCTGGACACCTTGAACACCGGCAGCACCGGGCCGAACACCTCCTCGGTCATCAGCCGGGACTCCTCCGAAACATTCGTCACCACGGCCGGCTCGAAGAAGTGGCCCTTTGCCAGCGCGTCATCGTCGGGACGCTTGCCGCCCACGAGCACCTCCGCGCCCTTTTCCACCGCGTCTTTCAGTTGCGCTTCCACCTCATCCCGTTGAAACGCGGTGTGCAACGGCCCCATGCGGATGCGCGGCTTTTCGGCCTTCACCATGCCGTCGCCCAACTCGTAGCGCTGCACCTTCTCCACCAGCTTCTCCAGAAACGCGTCGTAGATTTCTTCAAAAAGATAGAGGCGTTTGACCGCGAGACAGGCTTGACCTGCATTCCAGTAGCGTCCGATCATCGCGCCGTTGACGGCCTTCCCGAGATCGGCGTCCGGGCAGACGATCATGGGGTCCGAGCCGCCGAGCTCCAGCGTGATCCGCTTGAAGTCGGGGCCGGCGAGTTGCATGACTTGTTTGCCGGTTTCGGAACTGCCGGTGAGCGCCACGCGGCGAACGTCCGGATGGGTGATCAACGCAGCGCCGACTTTGCTTCCGGAGCCGGTGACGCAATTCAGCACACCGGGCGGCAAACCGGCTTCATTCAACAAGCCGATGATCTTCAGCGTAGTCAGCGGCGTGGTGGACGCAGGTTTGATGATGATGGGGTTTCCCGCGATGAGCGCGGGTCCCACCTTTGTGCCCATGAGCGTAATGGGGAAGTTCCACGGAATGATGCCGACGCTGACCCCTACGGGCTGTTTCATGATGACGCCGTAGCAATTGGGATTCATCGATGGAGGCAAAGGCACTTGCGCGCCGCGGACCTTGCCGGCCATCCCCACATAGAATTCCATGCCGTGCAAAAAGTGGTTGATCTCCCCCATGGCCTCCATCAAGGGCTTACCCTGCTCCCGTGTGAGCTGCGCGGCCAGGTCTTTCGCCTGCTCCTTGACCAACTGGACGCCTTTTTCCAAGAGCTCGGCCCGCTGGTCCGCGGGGGTCGCGGCCCATTCCTTGAACGCGGATTTTGCCGCCTCCACCGCGGCTTCCGCGTCCGCACGGTCGCCCGCGGGAACGGTGTCTACAACCGACCCGTCGACCGGATTCTTCACTTCGTACGTTTGGCCGCTCTTGGACGCCACCCACTCACCGTTTATGAACATCTTTGCCATGTAAACGCCTCCTTTGGCTGTTCCAATCTGTCCGTCATTTTCCTGTAAAGTTTGCGGCGCGTTTCTCGATGTACGCTTTCAGCCCTTCCTGGGAATCCTCGCTGTCGAAAACCCGTTGCAAGAGTTCCCGTTCCAGGGCCAACCCGTCCGCCAGCGACATTTCCGAACCGGATTTGACCGCGCGTTTGATCAGGCCCACCGAAAGACTGGCCTTCTTGGGCGGCACAAATCCTCTGGCGTACTCCATCACGCTGTCCCAGTACCCCTCTTCATCGAAAACTTGATTCACCAACCCGATGGCCAGCGCTTCATCCACCGAAAGCGCCCTGCCCGTGGCCATAATCTCGATGGCTTTGGCCGGACCCACCAACCGCGCCAGGCGTTGGGTGCCGCCCATTCCGGGCAAAACGCCCAGATTGACCTCCGGCAGACCGATCTTGGCCTTGCCTTTCTTTGCGATGCGGATGTCGCACGCCATGCTGATTTCACACCCGCCGCCCATGGCGTGACCGTTGATCGCGGCGATGACCAGCTTTGGGGTGTTTTCGATGCGCAGGA
Organism: uncultured Cytophagia bacterium; assembly: GCA_964419085.1. GTDB lineage: Bacteria > Zhuqueibacterota > Zhuqueibacteria > Oceanimicrobiales > Oceanimicrobiaceae > CAYQOI01. Next base: position 3,727 of record CAYQOI010000243.1, read on the forward strand.
GTGTTTCGTTGCCGTGCAACCCGAAGTTGTATAAGTAAGCCGGCGTGTTCGATTGCAGCATGTTGATGTCCGCGCCGCCGGAAAAGAACTTGTCGCCTTTGCCGGTGATCAGCAAAACATGCACGGATTCATCAAAACGAGCTTTCACCACGCATGCATCCAGCTCAGCCATCATCTCGTGATTGTAGCTGTTTGCCGGCGGGTTATTCAACTCCATGATCGCGATGCCGTTCTCAACGCGATACTCGACCAGATTTCCTGACATTGACCCTCCAGTTGTTAAACGTTAATCGTGCTAAGATTAGACATCAAAAGAACGTTGCTTTAAACCACGGTGCCCTCCGGATACGCGGCCCCAGCCGCTACACCGGGTGGTTGCCAAAAAGTCCGGAAGCCACAACGGGACTGACGGCTCTGGTGGGATTCACAGGACCACCGGAAACTTGGCAAAATGTAACCAATTTCACGGGAAAACTCAAGGGATTTCTGGGGCCTTTCAAAAGCGCGGATCGCCCAACATGGAGCGTATTCAACGGGAACAAAGGTCGCCTCATGTCGCGGGCGAGTCATGCTACACCGCGTCCTCAGGGGTCACCTCCTTCAGGCCGCGGATCAGCGCGTTCCACGGCAAAAGCGCACACTTTATTCGAACGGGATATTTGCGCACCGCGCACAATGCAGCGAGGTCGGAGGGGAGAGGCGAATCGGGTTCCACGCCATGGCGCAACATCGCAACCACCGTGTTGGCAAAGCGAACTGCGTCCTGACAGTCGCGCTTCACCACATGCGCTGTCATCAGTGAAGCTGCACACTGGCTGATAGCGCAGCCCCGGCCGGTAAAAGTGGCGCGACGGATGACGCCTTTGGAAATCTTCAGGTAAAGGGTGACGAGATCCCCGCACACCGGGTTTTCCTCGACCACGGTGACGGTGGGATCGGGAATGGCACCAAAATTCCGGGGATGGCGCGCGTGTTCAAGAATCAGATCATCGTACACGGCGGGACAGGGAACCGAAACTCACATCATGCCGAGCTCGTAGCGCGCAACGTCGCTCATCATGTCGGGATTCCAGGGCGGCTCCCAAACCACCTCCACCCTGACGTCCGCGGTTTCTGGCAAGGCCCGGATTTTGTCCTCGACTTCGCCGGGTAACGTGCCGGCTACGGGACAGGCCGGAGAGGTGAGGGTCATCTTTACCGAAACATTGTTTTGGTCATCGACTTCAACCGCGTAGATGAGACCCAGCTCGTAGATGTTTACCGGAATCTCCGGGTCATAGCAGGTCTTCAACACCTCGATGACCTTGTCGCGCAATTCAGCTTTTTCTTCTGCCATGGACAATCCCCGTAACTCGCTCATTCAGTGGTAACGATGTCTTTTTTCTGTTCGATAGCCGAAAGCAGGGTGTGCCATGCCAGCGCGGCGCACTTCACCCGCGACGGAAACTCCCTCACACCTGCGAAGATCGCGAGCTTCGAGTGTTCCAGCCCGTCGTCCTCTGCCGTCTCGCCCTTGATCAGCCTTTGAAATCGTTGAAACAGCTCCCGGGCCTGTGCGATCGTCTTACCTTTGACCTCCGTGGTCATCACCGAGGCAGAAGCCTTGGAGATGGCGCACCCGGAGCCCTGGAAGGCAATATCCTCAATTTTGTTATCAGAAATTTTTACGAAAATGTTGATACGATCCCCACAAAGCGGGTTGTAGCCCTCACAGGTGTGAGTTGCGCTATCGAGTCGTCTGAAGTTTCTCGGACTGCTGTTGTGATCTAAAATGACCTCCTGGTACAACTCCCTAAGCTCTTCGTTCATCGGAATAGATTGATCGCTCCGTAAATCCCCTCGATTAACACGTTTATTTCCTCTTTGGTGTTGTAAAAAGCAAAGGATGCTCTGGAGGTCGCCGGAACACCAAAATAGTCCATCACCGGCTGCGTGCAGTGATGCCCGGTGCGAATGGCGATGCCGTTCTGGTCCAAAATCGTGCCGATGTCATGCGGGTGAACCCCATCCACAACGAAGGAACACACCGCGGCTTTCTGCCGTGCCGAGCCGATCAGGCGCACCGATTTGATGTTGCGCAACGCCTCTGTCGCGTACTGGAGAAGCGAGGCCTCGTGAACCGCAATCTTGTCG
>CAYQOI010000244.1:0-5857 GCA_964419085.1 uncultured Cytophagia bacterium
ATAAAGCACCTGAAACTGCTGCGGGATGGAAACGACGATGAGGCGCTTGCCCCGTGAACGGCAATACTCAACCATGCGACTGAAGAGCGTCTGGGTGACCTTGAGCCTGGCCTCTGCCACCGCAGGCAGCGGAACGGTCAGCCACTGCCGCCGGTTAGGTGCCATCAGATACAACCGGCAATACGCAGAGGCACTCGATATGGCCCATCTCCGGGCAAGCGTCAACAGATGAAAAGTCGTTCGCTTGTCGTTGCGAATGAAGACATTTTTCATCGTGGTCAGCAAGCCCTTTTTCGGGCCACCGGAAGCGATGCTCGTATCGCTTTCCGTGGACGTCGTCTCGCCCGAGCCCCCTTCCAGTCCATCTAACGAATTGGTGTAGAGATCGTTGATGAGAAAAGCAACCACCACCACATCACAATCGTATTTGGGCACCAGCTCCTTCATCAGCAGATACTCGCTGCGGGTATCCATGCCTTGCATCCCTGCCTTGACCAGGTCCACCCGATGGGTGCCGTCCTTCGCTGACATCTTCTTCTCTACAAGCACAGGCCAGGTCTGGTCATAATCCACCCCCTGACCAAAGGTAAACGAATCTCCCAGCAAGAGAACCCGCGTGACCCCGGGTGGTTTCGGCATGGGGTGCGGCTTTGCGTCGCGAAAACCGTCCTCGTTGATGGAGTAAACAACGTGATATTCGGGATGGTCGAACCGCCATTTTGCGCCCGGTGTGTAACGGATTCCGAGCATTTCATCCGGATTCGAAAAGCTTTCCCCCACGATGCTCTTGCCCGAAAGGTTTTGTGGGTAAAACAACCTCAGACCACCTTCCAAAATGAGCACGAGACCCGCCGAGACGCCCAGAACGATCAGCGCGTCGGTGAGGAGCTTTTTCAAACGCCGGACAGGGCCCCGTTTCTTTTCCCGATTCAATTCAATACCTCCTGTGTGTCGAGGAGAAACGCCTCCAAATGCCGAAAGATGAATTCATGGCCCTCCGCGTTGAAATGGTGACTATGCCGATATGTTAGTCTAGCACCACCCTTCTCACGGTCGAAGGCATCCTGCAACGAAAGATACGGCAATCCTTCTCCGCTGAGATAAGCTTCAAATGGCGCCAAGAGATTCTCCCGGAATGAAGAATACGACACGTATTCCCCACCGGAGTCAAACTCAGGCAAGACGGCCAGTACAAACTTGATCCCATGTTGATTCAACGTGTCATAGAGCGCGTGTACAAAGCCGGTCGTTCTTTCTATGCCCCAAATGCTCGAGGCACCTTTGGCAGATGATTCTCGGGGAGAGTCTTCCTTGACCAGCACAAGCGCTCGTTTGAGCCCAATCCCCAGAAAGCGGAACAGATAGGAGTGCCCGCGCAGAAACGATTCAAAAGGCACGAATTGAGTCAGAATACGGGATCGTCGAGCAAAACAGCCCTGAGCTTTTCGTACCAGCCTGTCGCCCTCCCAGTAGTAATCGCCTCGATTGTTGGTCCAGACATCGTGCACAAAATCCATCGCAAGAATCACCAGGTCCGGATCCAACGCCAGACCGTATTTCGTCAAAAACATCAACTCGTGTCCGGTACCGTAGCCGTAAACGCCGCAGTTGATCACCTCGAAACGGCGCGACGGCATTCTTGCGTTGAGGTCACGTTCCAGGAGCGAGCTAAATGTCTCCTCCTGCCGCACCCCCCAGCCGAACGTGTGCGAATCGCCCAGCACGAGAATACGGTAGACGCCACGGTCCTTTTTGCGTGTGTACTCTTTATCACGAAACCCCAACGAATCGGTTTCCACGGTGACCGAGTATTCATCGGAATTGATCACACCGCGCACGCTTTTCCTGAGCCGATGGCAAAGATCGCGGCGATCCGTGGAGGCCACCAAAATGTCGGAAACCAATTCCTGACAGGTTTCAAACCGGAGAACAACTTCTGCACCCACGATAACCATCAGGAACATCAGTATGAAATGCCGCTTTCTCTTTAGCCCCAACATCACACCTATCCTCAACAGGACACGCTCTTCTGCCCTGCTTCCTTAGCCCGTGGTTTTAAGCCTTCTGCGGTCAGGTGCTAACCGATGGGAAAGCACTTCTGCAGCCCTTCTCGCACTCCGATGGGATTGTACCCCAAATCCTCTACCGCCGACGAATGGTCCAGATTTGCATCCTGAATGATCCCGGCGATGGATTGCCAGGTCAAAGGGGGCCGGGACATGAATACCCCCATCACCTTTGCTAACAGCTTGCAGACCGGTACCGGAATCGGTACAAAAGGCTTACTGATTCCCTGATGCTTGAGCATCAACTTTGCCAAATCCCAAATCGTGATCTCCTCGCTGCCGGTAAAGTTGTACGTCTTGCCGTACGTCTTCTCGTTCCCGGGAATTGCAAGGAATCCCCGCATCAAATCGTCGACGTGCACGGGTTTTTTCAACGCCTTCCCGCGGCCGATGAACGGAACAATGGGATATTTTTTCAGATAATCCAGGAACATGAAGAATTCTTGGCCGCCATTCTCATTGTAGGCCAGGGTCGGCCGGACGATGGTCCAGTGGATCTTGTCTTGCGCCTTGACCATGCGCTCACACTCCCGTTTGGAACGCGAATAGGCCGTTGTCTGCGGATACTCCACCGATGCTGACGACACCAGGATGAAATGCTGTGCGCCCACCGCGATTGCGCCTTCGAGCATATTCCGCGTCCCCTGCACGTTGATCTTCTCATACAAACTCGGATCGTGCGCGATGATGATGGCGGCCAAATGATACACGGTCTTCACGCCATCAAACGCACCCTGCAACGAAGAAGCATCGCTGACATCGCCGTAGAAAATCTCACAGTCCACACCCTCGAGGCGCGAGACGTACGGATCGTTCGGAAGCGTCAGCACCCGGACCTTGTTTCCCTTTTCAACCAACCCTTTCACCAGACGAGAGCCCATCACTCCCGCACCACCAGAAACGAGAATCATCTCTGTTTTTCCTTTCCTTCATTTTGTCACTTCTTCGGTTACACCGCTTCATGCAGCAAGACACCTCATGTCGCAGAGCGATAAAAACGGAGACACAGGTATCGTTGCAAAGCATGGATAAAAAGCACAAGGCCGATCATTTCGAAAAAATCCTCCAGCGTGGCAAGCACAACGTACATGAGGTTATGAAGCCCGAATGTATCGGCCACGTAGGCCGAGCACATCTCTATTCCCATCGCACCCAGGACGTATAGAAAACCCGCAACCAGGAAGTACAAACGCGTCCTGGAATCCAGCGCGAACAAGAACTTACCATACAGCATCAAGAGAATGAGCAGGACGGGAATCGCCGGAATCACCCACGCGTACAAGAAGAATCCGCGCGCGTGCAAAGCCGACCCCACAGGCTTGATGGCCATTTCGTGGATCACCGCGGATTCATCCAAAGAGAGGTAGACGAAAATCAACGCCAGAGCCTGCCAGTGGGTTGTGAAACGCATGCCCTGGGCGTCGGTCTTTACCGCGATCACCCACAAAAGTGCCGCTGCAACCAACAACAATACACTGGAAAACCAGGTGGGAATGTTCGCTTCGTTCTCGAAGAGAAAGAGCCTCACGAAACTTTCGGTGATCTCGCCCCGAACGCCCCCCCTGAATTCCAGATCCACCGGATGCTCGTCGCTTATGTGACTCCCATTCTGTGTGCGGTCAACGTTTTGCGCCTCCCAGGGGGGCGCAAGCAGAATCGCGACAATATTCAGCGCGGTCAACAGCAAAACGATGGAAAGCAACAACGGCGTTAGCTTCTTTGCACAAAAATACCTCATCTCAGATTCCTGCGTCTGTTGAATTTACCTTACCCAGCGAGACGACTCGTGCGCCAGAATCAATTTCGAAAACTTCCCGCGTCAGTGCGAAGTAGTTAACTAGACCCAAAACAACCACCACCAGATACTGCAACCCGTGCGCGACCACAGTGCAGGCCAGCGCCGCGCTCTTGTCAAAGGCAAAGGTGCCCAATGCAGCGACGCCGAAAAACTCGATGGTGCCGACATAACCCGCGGTGGACGGAATCGCTTCGGCGAGTCCGATGGTCGCCGCGATGGCAAACGACCCGTACCAGGGCAGGTCCAGACCAAGCGCCACAAGTACCAGATAAAAAGCCAGGCTATAAATCAGCCACAAAATCACCGAAATCCCAATGCTGAGCAGCAAAGACCGCATTTCGTTCAAAACAGAAAGCCCCTGGAAAAACCGGTTCGTCAGGTCGATCAGCTTGCTGGACACGTCGGGTAATCGGGCAAAGAGCCTCGAAACGATTCGGTCCACGAGGCCTTTATTACGCAGAAGGACAAGCGTCAGGCAGAGGATGCCTACGAGAACGATGCCCGCGGCGTAGCCGACCTTACGGATCACGCCGGGGAACTCAAACACCAGCGTGCACGATGCAAAGAGGACCAACAATGCGAGCAGATCCAGGAAGCGGTCCACGGCCACGCTGGCCAGCGCAGCGGATTTGCTGATCCCCTCACGTCTTGCAACAAGAACCACGCGAATGATCTCCCCGAGACGCGATGGCAAGATGTAGTTTCCCATCTCTGCGACGGAGATGACCTGAAACAGACTCCCGGCAGCGACCGATCTTATCGGCTTCAAAACGACCTGCCAGCGCACACCCCTGAGCCACAGTCCCCCTACCCGCACGAGCAGGCTCATGAAAAGCGGCAAGAGAGAAGCTCGCCCGATCACCGCCGTCGTTTCTGCAAAATCCGTATTCCGGATGGCGAGATACAAAAACCCTAACCCCAGGAGCAGACCAATCCACACCTTCCACGACTTTGAGAGAGCCTTTTTTTCAGAGAATTCCTTGAACACCGACCGGTTCCACCGAGATATGTAAAAAAACGGTCAACGACTATTCTGCCGTCTGAAGAGAATCAACTCCACGCCGCTCCAGGAACGCGTTATCTCCCGCCGGAAATGGCTATCGCAGTACCGGAGGATGTAACCATCGGGGTCGCTGTGGTACGTCCGGCTCAAAAACAGCCAGAAGTGGTCGCGCCCCGCGATGATATTGGATAAATCCAGACCCACATGATCCTCATGTACGAAAAGAGCCCCTGCGACCTTGTCCATCAAGCCGTTGTGGGCATGCTCATCGGTGGGATATCCTTTCACTTCGATAGGATACGGCCCATGATAATAATACCGGACATTGCGCGCGGTGTACGCGGCGCTGGCGATCACCAGGTCACCCGGCTGCGCATGTTGGGACAGATATTCACCGGCCGACCGATTGTCTTCGCGATAAAAACGGTCCACGTAATAGTAGTTGAAAAGAGAAACGACGCTTACAACGCCTACGGCAACTACAGAGCCCCAACGCAGCCAGTTGTTGCGCAGCCAAAAAGTACCGGCCACCAGAAAAGCGACAAACGGCGGAAAGGACAGGATCGCGTAGCGCACATTGAACGGGTGCACGGTGAGCAGCGAACCGACCACCGCAAAGGCCAGCGGGAAAAACAACCAGGCGGCCAGGTAAAACCAAACCGCGCGATTTTCGCGATAGAGTTTGAACAAACCCGTGAGAGTCAAGCCCGTAACAAGGCCCATCAGCGGAACAATTATGTACAGGTGCTGTTTCAAAATCGCCACACGCTGTGGCAGGTGAAGTTGAGTCAAGTCCAGCACCAGAGAATAACCGGTGGTAAACGCCCACGCGGTGTAAGCCAACGAAAGCGGGTTGAATTCCTGGTACGTGTTCGCAGAGCCCACCGGCGGGATAATCAGCAGGCGGTAGAGAGCCGGAAGAGACAACAGCGCAATCCCTGCAACCGCGCCAAACCAGGTCTTCCTCTTGCTGTTCCAGGCGCCCACCAG
>CAYQOI010000245.1:0-5850 GCA_964419085.1 uncultured Cytophagia bacterium
GGTCACGACGTGGCACCAGGTCGCGGACCGGCCCGCGGGACTGACCCAGCCGTCTCCTTCCGAGTGCGTTATCGAAACAGCCACCTCGCCGTGCTTGGGGCGACTGTGCTAATGCGATGCCCCCGCCAGTTTGGGCAGGGAATAAACGGACTTCCAGCCCGGGCTGAGCGGCTCTTTGAGGTAAGGTTCCAGTTCTTCCCGGCTTCTCAGCGTGACCTCTTCCACCGGCGGCACCTCACCGGGCGGGAAGCGCTCAAGAATCTGGTCGTTGATCAGGGTCAGGTATTTTAGGATCGCCGCGATGCAGCGTTTGGCTTTCTGCGGGTCGCCGAGCCGCGGTTTTCCCACCACGCCTTCCGGAATGGCAGAGAGCTCGATGGCGAAATGCCCTTGCCCTTCTGACCAACTCATGGGACGCTGGTACGGGTCCACTGCCTTGTCGAAATGGCCGTCCGGCAGGTAGCCCTGCGGGTCGGTTTCCTCCGCAAACTCCATCTCGCACGACTCCTCGCCCAGCAACAGGCGGATCACCGCGGTCTCGGCCTCGTCCGCGTGGACGAAATCGGTGTCGAACGGCCCGCCGCGGCCTTTGGTGCGAAAGAACTCCCGCACCGCCCGGTGCCAGTCGATGGTCCAGAAGATGCCCGGCAGATTGTAGGTCTTCTGGAACTCCTGGATCGCGGACTCCAGCACCCACTGTTGGCCGTGGTTGTTCACCATGATGATCTTGCGGAACCCGTCGTTCCACAGTCCCAACATTACGTTCATGAGAATGCGCTTGACCACGTCTTCGTCCAGCGGAATGGTGCCCGGCATCCCGATGTGGTGGTGCGGGTGCGCGCCGTAATTGAGCGGCGAGTAAGCGAGATTCACCGGCCTGCCCTGCTTTGCCGTGTAGCGCCGGACGCCTTCCAGAATCTGGGTCACCATGAAGTTATCCAGATGGGTCACCGTGTGCAAGCCGTGGTTTTCGGTGGTGCCCAGAGGCACGAAGACGATATCGTTCTTTCTGCGGTTCTCGATGACCCGCTGCCGCACGGTGTTCTGGATGTAGGTGCCCAGTTTGCCCAATTCTGAAGGAGACGGGATCTCGTACTCCGCCAGGATGCGGTCGATCTCCTCGTCGCTGGCTTCCCAGATCTCCTTCTTCAATCGTCCTACCGGCGTGTCCTCAAACCGGATGTCGGGCCGGTTAGACTCCAACCATTTTGATTCTTCCATTTTATCGCGCTCCTTTTTAACTCCGTTCTTGTGTCACAATCGGCTGCATGGAGGCAGCCAGGGCAGCCTTGGCGCCTGACCGCTCCGCCTCATGCGATTTTGATCTGAATCTTCCCTTCGGAACGATGTTCAGAAAGATGTTTGATCGCGTCCACAGACTCATCCAGGGGACGAATCGCGGTCACCGCCCGGGTCATGTCGATGCGCCCTGCGGCCATCAGACGGATGACACTGGGGAACACGCCGTGACCGGAATGCCCTTGCGCACCGAACACCTGGCTGCGGCGCACCTGCAGATTCTCCAGGTACATGGGCACCCGTTCCGCGGCGCGGCCGATGATCACGATCTTGCCGTTGATGGCCAGCGACGCCTCCATTTCCGGTACGGTGCGGCTCATCACCCCCGCAGCTTCCACATGCACGTCTGCGCCCTGTCCTTTGGTCAGCTCCAGGACCAGGTCCCTCGGTCTTGTGCCGCCTTTTTCCAGGGCGACGGGATCCACCGCGTCATCTGCGCCCACCGCCTTGGCCAGCTTGCGCCGGTTCTCCGAAACCTCGAAGACAAGGACACGGGCCGCGCCCGCCGCCCGCGCCAGCGCCACTGCGGCCAGTCCGATGGGCCCGGCACCGTAAACCACCACGTCAGCTCCCGGCTGAAACCCGCCCGCTCGCACAAAGAGCGCATTGTAGGCCACGGAGGTGGGTTCGCAGAACGCCGCGGCCTGCATGGCCTTGTCGCGGTCGCCGTAGCGCTCCACGATCGCGTCCACCGGCCAGCAGTACTTCGCCTTGATCACCAGATACTCCGCGAAGCCCCCGTCGATGGTGAAGCCGATCTCTTCCAGGTTGGTACAGTGGTTGGGGAACCCGTTGCGGCAGGGCACACAGTGGCCACACCAGATCATCTCTTCGCAGGTGACCAACGATCCCACCTGCAGGTCGGTCACGTTCTCGCCCTTGGCGACGACCTCGCCGGAAAGCTCGTGGCCGAGAATCGCAGGAAAGCGGGTCAGACCCGGGTAGAAAATGTAGCCGTCTTTGTCGGTTTCGTAAAAGTGAACGTCTGAGCCGCAAACGCCGCAGTAGTTCACGCGCAGCACCACATCGTCCGGTCCGGGCGTGGGGTCCGGGACCGTCTCCAGGCTCAACCGCGGATGGCGCCAGACATTGGACCCGGTGATGGCCTTGCGAGTCTGCTTCTCGAAATCGGAAAGCGGGTAATCCTTTCTTGGATCCCATTCTGCACTGAGCACTAAACCTTTCATGGCTTCTCTCCTTGAAATCTAACAGGTCATGTCAAAACGTTGCTTTCCAGATAGGGCACATGGTGGACATTAGGCCGGCATCGCTCACGGAACACCTCGATTCAGACTCAACGTGGTGTCTGGATGCGCCGCATCCAAAACAATTTCACCCGCGAAGGTGTAGGGCAGTTCCACGGGAACGTACTTCTCATCCAGCATGAAGACCTTCGAAATGCGCAGCAGCCTGATTCGGAAGCTACCCTCGTTCCAGCCCCGTATTCTGAGCCTTCGCACCGCTTCGGGCGCCGTGCCCCGCGGCAACTCGATGGTGGTGCGTCGCCACCCGCCCCGGTTGACCGCCTTCACCGTGGTGTCCTGATGGTCTGAATAATACCACAGCGAGTCGTTGTCCAGTTGAACCCCAAAAGTCAGCCGCAGTTTTTTCGTCTCCGCCGCATCCACGGTGCTGTTGAACTCCAGATAGAGGTAATTTCTCGCATCGCTCACCTCCGCCGAGGCCGGGTTCGGCGCGTTTTCGTATTTCCCTTCCCGTTTCATCTCTTTCGCCATCACCTCGTAGGTCCACGGATTCTCATCCATCACGATCTCCCGGGCGTGACCTTTTTTCTTGCCAAGCTCCGGAGAGAGAAAGAATTTGTACTTGCTCCACCCCGAGTCGCTGACCTGGTTGTTGAGGGTCGCGGTGCGTACGATGGGATGTTCGTCTAACCACTTCCCCTGAAAACTCAGGGTGTCGTGTTTGGCCCCGTGGTAGTAGCTCGCGAGCACCTTGCCGGCGTCATCCAATTTTACCCGGTAGGTGAGCTCGATATCGGTTGTTCGCCCCCAACGGGACATCAAGCTTTTCGTATCCGTCCCGCCGTCCTCGTTACTCCAGATGATGGTGTAATCGATGGTCGTGGTCCTCTCTTCCCGGTGCACTTCGTGGTACATGAGCAGCGGCGTGTCGGTGTAGTAATTGTCGTTGCGGCCGTAGAGAATCGGCGAAAAACGATAGACATCCGAGTCCGGACGGCTCACCGGAATCTCGCGGATCTCCATGTCCTCCAGGTGCACCCGGCTCGCTCCAGCCGAGGATTTCGCTCTGTCGAATTTCAGCTCCAGCACATGGGGTCCCGGGGCCAGCCGCCCCAGCGCAACCTTGTAGACGAAACGCTCCGGCCCCTTGAAGAGCACGATATCCTGATTGCGTTCGGTGTAATCTTTGTCGAGATAGAGGGTGACCACCGCAGACTCGTCGCCGGATCTGCCCCAGTCGGTATCGGAAGAAAAATACAGATGCGCCACCACCTCGCTTTCCGTCTTCACGGTGAAAGAGACCGGCGGCGAGATCTCGTCGGGGGACAAATCGATGTCGACGTTGCCCGAGCAACCGAGTCCCGCGAGCACAGCCAGAAGCAGCGCTTTGTGCCAGCGCCCGGACCAAACAATCAAGAACCCACGCATTCTCTCAGTGCGATTGGGAGATACAGCTCATCTCTCTGCATATTCTACATTTATCATGCTGTGGATATTCCGACACCGGCCGCAGGCAAATCTCCGGCCTTCCATTTTCCTTCTCAACTTCACCACGCAAAACAGCCTGGAGTTGAGATTCCGCCTGATTGACCGGCGCCGGCGAGTGACATCGACATCTCTTTGGCAAGAAACAGCAGCCTTCCCCGCGCCTCGTAAAATATAGGCCGGGGGTGAGACAAAAGCAACTGAATGACAAAAATGTCAAATCGCCACAGAAACAAATTTCCACAATTTAATTTGAATCTTTCCTCAAAATTCCTTATTGAAAGATGTCTCGATGTGAACTCGACCGCTACGACAGTCTATGAAAAACCTGGCCTTTTGTCTCGAAATGCTCTACCTCGAGCTGCCGTTTGCCCGGCGTTTGGTTGCGGCAAAACAAGACGGGGTCACCGCCATCGAAATGTGGGACTGGCGCGACAAGAACATCCCGGCCCTGCGCCAACAACTTCAGACGCTCGAGATCCGCTTGCTGAACATGAGCGGCAACCGGCGCTTCGGCATGCTCGACGACGCAGAGGAAGACAGTTTCATCCGCGAAATCCGGGAAACCGCACAGGTGGCGCGAACGCTTGATTGCCCGCGTTTGATGCTGCTCGTCCAACGTCTTCTGCAAGATGACCGCGCCAAACCTGCGGCTGCAGGCCTGTCTCGCCGGGAAAAGGTGGAGCAACTCATCCGCAGCGGCCGCCGCGCAGGCGAGGTGGGAGACGAATTCGGCCTGGAGGTGGTGATCGAACCGCTCAACGACGTTCTGGACCACCCGGGATATTTTCTGAATTCGGCCCAACTGGCGTTTGAAGTCATCTCCGAGATCGGGCATCCCAGGGTGAAGCTGCTGTACGACGTCTACCACATGGCGATGATGGGGGAAGACATCTTTCGGGACCTGGAACAGAACATTTCGCTCATCGGCTACATTCATTTCGCGGACAAGCCCGGCCGACACGAACCCGGGTCAGGGCAGCTCGATTTCCGCGGGTTGCTGGCTCTGCTACAGCATCTCCACTACGCGGGTCCCATCGGATTCGAGTTCACCCCCAGCGACGGCGACAGCCACCGGGCGGTGACTCAGGTGCTCAGGGATTTCGCCGCTGCGGCGGATTGACCGACATTCTTTGACCATGCACGTAACACTGGAACACATCTGCAAAGCTTACGCCGGCAACACGGTCCTGAATGAAATCGACCTCACGCTGCGGCCGGGTGAAATTCACGCGCTGGTGGGCGAAAACGGCGCGGGCAAGTCCACGCTGATGAAAATCCTGGCCGGAATCGAGCAGCCCGACCAGGGACGCATCCTGGTGGATGGCGAGCCGCGCGTCTGGGAAAATCCGCTCGCGGCGCGGGAGGCAGGGATCGCCATGGTCCACCAGGAGCTCGCTCTGGTGCCGATGTTCACCGTGGTGGAGAATCTGTTTTTGGGTCAGCTCCGGCGTGCCCGCGGCGGGTTTGTGGATTGGCCGCACATGAAGGCTCGAACCCGGGCCACCCTTGCGGAACTCGGCTTCGACCTGGACCCGAACAAAACCGTCGAGGCCCTCTCCATCGCCGAGCAGCAGATGGTGGAAATCGCCCGTGCCATCGCGCACCGGGCCGAGCTCATCATTCTCGACGAGCCCACCTCGGCTCTCTCCGAGCAGGACGCGGAACGACTTTTCGCCACGCTCGGCAGGCTGGTGCAAAAGGGCGTGGCGGTGGTCTTCATTTCGCACCGTCTGCAGGAGGTGTTTGCCATCGCCCACCGCATCTCCATTTTGCGGGACGGCACGCTGGTGCGTTCCTGCAAGGCCGAGGAGGTGGACCCCGCGACCGTGGTGCAGGATATGGTGGGCAGGGCACTGCG
>CAYQOI010000246.1:0-5836 GCA_964419085.1 uncultured Cytophagia bacterium
AACCTCTCGCTACCTCCCTTCCTCCGAGAGCCCGCCCGTGGCGCGGTCCAGCTCTGCGCGCGCGATCCAGTAGTCGTACCGCGCCGCGATCGCGTCCGCCTCGGACTTCGTGCGGATGACCTGAGCATCCAGCACGTCGATATTCGCGGCCAGTCCCACCTTGTAGGTGTTCTCCAACACCCGCAGGTTTTCCTCTGCCTGCTCCAGCGCCTTTTTGGCGATGTGGAATTTCTTCAGCGCGGTCTCCACCTTCAATCGCGCCGCGATGACCTGCAAGGTCACCTCCTGCTCGGTTTCTCGCCGTCGCTCCTGTTCCCGGCGCAGCTCAGCTTTGCTTTCCTGCAGCTTGTTCAAACTGCTAAAGCTTCGAAACAGCGGGAAGTTCACGGACACACCGGCGCTCCAGAACGAAAAGCTGTCCAGCGCGAGCGTGTTGTTCTGCTCCCAACCCAGGCGGTAGACGAAATTGATTCTCGGCTGGAACGCAGCCCAGGCGAGTCGCACCGCGGCGCGGCGGGCGTCCACTTCCGCCTCAACCGCGCGCAAGCCCGGGTGGGCCGACCTCGCTTTTCCCACCTGTTCATTTAACGGCATGTGCAGCGGGATGGGTTCAAACTCCAGCGGCGTGACCGAGATTTCCTCATCGAAGGGAAGCCCCATAGCCTGTTTCAACGCGGCGAAGGCAAGCTTTAAGTTGTTCTGCGCCTCCACAAGGTCTCCTTCGCTGTTCGCCCTTTGCACTTCCCAGCGCAAGACATCGGTACGGCTGCGCAGCCCCACTTCCAGCATCTTCCGCGAGGTGCTCAGGTGCCGTTCAGAGGACTCCAGGCTCTTCTGCGCCAGTGCGACGAGCTCTTGCGCCTGCAACACGCGCAGGTACCGGCGCTTGACCTCCAGAATCACCTGCTGACGAGTGTCTTGCGCCAGATGCTCGGAGCCCCGCAGCCTGGCCTGTGCCAACCCCACCGCGGCCCAATTGGCGCCGCCGTTGTAAATGGGCTGGACCACCTGAATTGCGGTGGAAAAATTGTTGTCGTAGGCCCCGGGCCGGATGTCGTTGGGATCTCCGGTGCCGAAATTTTCCACCAGCGAGCGGCCGATTTCCACGAACACGTTTCCCCGTCGCACCGTCCCCGGGTCGAGGCGGGCGTAGTTGAACTCCAGGTCAGCCCTGGGAAGCAGGTCCAGCCTGGCCGCGCGCACGCCGTAGCGCGAGGCCTGCTGGTTCTCCCGGGCCGCAAGCAACCGGGGATTGTTTGCCAGCGCGGTCTCGATGGCCTGCTCCAGGGTAAAGGTTCGAACCTGACCGTCCTCTGCCTTCGCCGCACACGGAATGAGGAATCCGAGGACGCACGCGCACACTAGAAAAATGGGCATGCCGCGCCCGCTTGCATTGTCACCAAAAACGACCATGAGTGTGTTTCCCTCCGAATTTCAACCCGTGGTTACGCTAAACCCGTTTGCTTGATACGGCTCTGCTGACAAAATGATTCCCCTTGACAAAAAAACGCCAGGGCAGGTGGCGCGCCTTTGAAATGCCCACCCGCGGACCCGAGACGATTTCCAACGCATCCGGCGCCGCGGGCGGCCGCAATTGGATGTGGGCCGCGATGGGCTCGCCGTGGAGGCCGGGATCGAAACCGAATGCGGTGAACAGCTTGCCGGGCCCGTTGGTCAAGTTTCGCACCTCGTCGGTGCCGCGCCGCGCTTTCATCAGCTCGATTCCTCGAAGCGGTTCCACCGCGCGGATGAGCACCGCGCCCACGCCCTCTTTTTCCGTGGTGAAGTTCAAGCAGTGGTACATGCCGTAGATAAAAAAGATGTAGATGCACCCATAGGTTTCCCGCAACAACGCGCCCTTGTTGGGCTTGGTGACCGCGTGCGAAGCCGCATCCTCGCGATAAGCCTCGGTTTCCACAATGATCCCTTCACACCCCTGGTAGCTCATGGTCACGCCCAGCAGCGAGCGCGCCACGGTGACCGTCTCCTGCGCAAAGAATTCCTTGTCCAATCTCGTGCTCATCTTCTCCTGCTTTCTCTGAGCGGTAATGAATATAGCGACGCGGGCAGCCAATTTCAAGGCAAATCAGGGCTTCACACGCCGCTCGGAGACGCCTCTGCCTCCTCACGTGATCGTGCCACCGAAAAGGTTCCGTGGCAGAGCCTCGCTTTGGGTTCCAGCCCCGCTCCTGTGTGGACCCCAGTAATTGCTTGCAATTCTCACTTTTCTTTCGCATATTACAATTGTTATTACGAAAACCGGCTGACCAGAGGTCGGTCGCCATTTGAAGTCGACTTTTTATGCAAATCAAACGAGCGTATCGCTCTTTTTTTGTTTTATTCTGTACGCCAGCGCTTCTTGCGTGCGGCGACGGTGGCGGGACGCCCATCGGACCCATCGGGGTGAGATTGGCGGAAGCGTTCCCCAACTTACGCTTCACCCGTCCGGTGTTTTTGACCCACAGCGGGGACAACACAAACCGCCTCTTCGTGGTGGAGCAGGCCGGCACGATTCGTGTCTTCCCCAACCAACCGCAGGCGAGCCAGGCAGAGGTTTTTCTGGACATCCGAGACCGGGTAAACGACGGGGCCAACGAGATGGGGCTGCTGGGACTGGCTTTCCATCCCGATTTCTCCAACAACGGCTTCTTCTACGTGGACTACACCACCGGTAGCGGTGGCCAGAGGCGTACGGTCATCTCCCGGTTCTCCCTGGTACCCGGCCAACCAGACCGGGGCGACCCGAACTCTGAGTTGGTTTTGCTTGAGGTCCATCAGCCCTTCAGCAACCACAACGGCGGCATGCTGCAGTTCGGGCCGGATGGCTTTCTCTACATTTCGCTGGGCGATGGCGGCAGCGCCGGCGACCCCCAAAACAACGGGCAGAATCGCAGCACGCTCCTCGGCGCCATCCTGCGCATCGATGTGGACACCCCTTCGGGCGGGCGTAACTACGGCATCCCTTCCGACAACCCGTTTGCCGGAAACACCGAGGGCTTTCGGGAAGAGATCTTTGCTTACGGCCTGCGCAATCCCTGGCGGTTTAGCATCGACTTTCCGAGCGGGGAAATCTGGGCCGGTGATGTGGGACAGAACACTCGGGAAGAGGTGGACCTCATCGAGCCGGGCAAGAATTACGGCTGGCGAATCATGGAAGGGACGCGCTGCTTCAACCCTTCCCAGGGCTGCAACCAATCCGGGTTGACCCTGCCGGTCCTCGACTACGGCCGGGACCAGGGTTTCTCGGTTACCGGTGGGTACGTCTACCGCGGGAGCCGTGTGCCGCAGTTGGATGGGGCATACATCTACGGGGACTTCGGCAGCGGCCGCATCTGGATGCTCAAGCGCCAGAGCGGTGAAAACACGCTGCTCGTCGACTCTGACCTGGGGATCTCCTCTTTCGGCGTGGATGAGCAGAACGAGTTGTTCGTGCTCGATCTGTTCAGCGGTGGGATTTTTCGATTTGAAGAAAATCAAGGGTAGCGGAAACCGCTTGTTTTTTCAAACCAATCCAGCGCAAGGCACCCCTTTGCGTGTTCCCGTCCGCCGGCTTCCCCGTGAAGCGGTTTGTGCGCAAGCCGTGTGCAGGAAAAACAAGGTGGGTCAATCACGTTGGAGCAGAGACATTTACGAATCAGCATTACCGGCCAACTGCTGCGAACTCGTCTGTTACTCAGGAGGAGTCTTGTATGCTGATTGAATTCATGTTGGTTAAAAAGATTCCTCCTGAATGACAGCTAATTTATGAATTTATGAGTGTCCGGTTGAATTTTGAAAACGAGCGTTCGCTAATGACACCCCCCTTTAATGGGGCTGTCCCAAAACACTCGCGCGACGGCGTCTCGCTGAGCACGCTTGAAACCAATTCCTTGCTCGGATATCCTCGGCGGGGACAGCTTCGGTGCGGTCGTTTCGACTCCGCTCAACGACCGCCACTTTCCCGCTCCCTGAGCGGAGTCGAAGGGAGCGGAGTCACGGTTGACATTCCGGGTGTAATCGGCCGTGGCTTTTAAACACTTGCGGACACAGTTTTACTCTTTTAACCGGACACTAATGTTATGAATTATTCAGTTAAGCAATCATAGAAAGGAAAATCGATTATGGCCACTACGACCAGGAAACTCGATATCGGCAAAGAAGTAGAAGCCTACTGCGGCAAGTGCAAATCCGACATGATCCACGTGGTCACTGCGGTGAAAGACGGGGAAGTCAAAAAGGCGATGTGCCAGGGGTGCAAGACCACGCATGCGTACAAGCCACCCAAGGGCGACCCCGAAGCGACCAAAGCCAAAGCCGACGCGCCGAAGAAAATCACCAAAAGGCCGCGCAAGGCCAGTTGGGCCAAGATGATCGCAAACGTCGACGAGGACCAAATCGTCGAATACCGCATGACCGAAGATTACAGCGACATCGAAGCCATCCGCCACAAACGCTTCGGCGTGGGCGTCATCACCAAGGTGCTGGCGGAAAACAAGATTCAGGTGGTCTTCGAGGATGAGACCAAAATTCTGGCTCAGAATTGGCAGTAACCGGCGGCCCGCTCAGGGCGCGAGCAAGGTGATGAGCGTGATTTCGGCCGGCGCACGGAAGCGTAGCGGCGCGATGGTAAACCCGAGACCGCTGTTTATGCTCACCAACATCTGCCCCACATAGTTGATCCCGCGATAGTACGGCGTTTCCAGCTTAGCAGGCGTAAGCGTAAAGCCGAACGGCTTCAGGACGATCTGCCCGCCGTGGGTGTGCCCGGCGAGAAAAAGATGGTAGCCGTGGTCCTCCGCCAACTCGATGACAGATTCGCTTGGCTGATGGGTCAGCAGGATGTCCACGGCCCCGCGCGGCTGCTGGCCCATGAGGAAGTGCAGGGTATCGAGGTTCGGGCGGTGGCGGTAGGTGTTGGTCAAGATGGTCACCAGCAGCGTGTCTCTCCCCACCGCGACTTTCTGATTGGCATTCTCGAACACGTGGATGCCATTTTCGGTGAGCCGTTCGGTCACCAGATGTGCGCCGGCCCAGATGTCGTGGTCGCCCAGGCAGGCGTAGGTTCCGTAACGGGGTCGCAGTTCCGCCAGTCCCTCCGCGGCCACGTCGATATATTTTATCCCGGACGTCACCAGGTCGCCGCTGAAAAAAACGACATCGGGTTTGAGCTTGTTCACCTTGCGGACGTAGCGCCGGAGCTTTCTCGCCGTGGTTCTCGGGTCAACCTGCACGTCGCTGATGTGCACGATCTTGAGTCCGTTGAGCGAACGGGGCAGGTCTCGCACCTGCAATCGCTCACGTCGCACTTTGATGCTCGTGGTATCGTGCACCACTCGCACCAGAACGTAGAACACCATCAGCGCCAGCAAGACCAGAGTGACGCGATGTTGGGTGAGAGTCCAGACGGCCCGGAAACGCTCAAAAAATGGATAAAAGGGAAATTTCACCACATCGATGAGCAGCAACCAGGGGACCACCTCCGCGACGACGATCAAGCCTATCCAAAACGGGTAGGTGAAAAAGAGATCCCAGACCCGGTTTCCCGCCCTCACGGTCCGGTAAAAATTGCCGAAGCCCAGAGCCTGCAGCGCAAACAACAGCAGCGGGTGGAGGTTGAGATAGCCGATGACACCCAGCAGCACCCACCTCACCTGTGCGGAGGAAAGGGAAAACAGCTCCACCAGAGCCTGGTGCGTCCTCAGGCCCAGGTAGAAATAGGCGACAAACAGCAGAGGGGCGAAGGAGAGGAAAACCCGTAGCATCCAGGGCATGGCGCCGGTTCTAAGCCTTCCAGGTAAAATAAGAAATCGCGGCCTCTAGCACGTCGCTACAGAGCGCAAAAATGCGCCGAAGGATC
>CAYQOI010000247.1:0-5826 GCA_964419085.1 uncultured Cytophagia bacterium
ATCCTTTCCCCGTACTGCGGCTGGGAGGTGAAGTACTCCAGGATCTGCTGTTTGGTCTTGCCATCCTTGATGAGTTCGGTGATTTTCGCCCGCACCTCGCGAGCGGCCTGGGAGTCGTGCTGGTCGACGGTCATGTTCCAGCAACACGGCGCTACCAGGCTGTGCTCTAGCTCAGCCTGCAAGGCTTTCTGCTCTTCGGTCAGGTCGTCCTGGGAAAAGGCGCGGGTGGCCGTGGTGACAAAAAGCAGCGCGATGACGCTGAGTCCCACCAGGTTATGTACGACAGCTTTCATATCGACACCTCATCAGTTTTTGGTTCCGTTTTCCTTCAACGTGGCCAACCGTCCCTTGGCCAGATTGGCTTCTTCTGACTTCGGATAGTCTTTGATGACTTCGTCCAGGTACAGTTTGGCCTGCTCGGTTTCATCCATGTTGAGATAGGCATACGCGATTTTCAGGAGCGCGGCAGAGGTTTTGTCGCCATCCCGGTACCATTTCACCACGCGCTCGAACTCCTCGATGGCCTTAGGATAGCGGCCTTGCGCGTAGTAGACTTCGCCGACCCAGTACTGCGCATTGTCCACCAAATCCGAGTCGGGATATTTTTGCAGAAATTCCTGAAAACCGTGAAGCGCCAGTTGGTAGTTTCCCCGCAGCAAATCGCGGTAGGCCGTGTTGTAAAGGAGTCTCGCCGCGTCTACGGCTGCGCCCGGACTGTTTGGTGGGGCCGCTGCGGTGTTCGGCGTTTCTTGTGTCTCACCCTGCGCGAGGTTCTCCTTGCGAGTCCCCAACGCCCCGCGGTGTGTGATCGCAGTGATGCGATCGTTGGTGTCTTGCAGTTGGTTCTGCACGGCCTCGAGTTGTTGACTGACTTCAGCCATCTTCGCGGCCAGGTCCGCTTTGTTCTGCCGCATGTTGAGTTCCTGTTCCGATAGCTGTTTTTTGAGGTCGTCCAGTTCCCGGCGGAGCTGTGAATTCTCGTCGCGCAAAAATTGCAGTTCCCGCCGCAAGTTGTCCAGTTCCGTTCGCTGGGAACGAACGCGCTTTTGCGACGAGCACCCAAACGCGCTCAAAATAACCAGAGCCACGATAAAGCTCTGACGCCAACCAAACCCTCTCTTTCCGTCCATTTCTCCTACCGATTTAAGATGACGAACTCTGCCCGTCGATTTTTTGCCCAGGCGTCCGGCGTGTGCCTGGGATCCACGGGCCTTTCCTTGCCGTAGCTGATCACGGTGATCCGGCGCGGCGAGATGCCGAAATTGACCAGATATTCCCTTGCCGCGATCGCCCGGCGTTCCCCCAGGGCCAGATTGTACTCCACGGTCCCTCGTTCGTCGCAGTGGCCTTCGATGCGGATGTTGACTTCGGGATGTTGTTGCAGTTGCCTCGCATTTTCGGCAAGCGTTGCCTGCGCTTCTTCCGTCAAGTTCGCCCGGTCGAAATCAAAGTAAATGGTGGCCAGCCGGATGGGCTGTTTCGGAACGATGTCTTCCTCGGGCTTCGATTCCGGCTCGACTTCCTTTGCAGGGGGGGCTTCCTCCTCCGTCACTTCCGGTTCTGAAAAAGGACTCGGCTCAAACCGCGCGGTTTCCTTGCTGCCACCGCAAGCGAAAAACTGTGCCAGGGCCATCATTATCAAAACCGTCATGCTCATGCGAATTGTTCCCATCCCGGTCTCCTTTTTTCTGTGTTTAAAATGTTACCAGTCCGGACGACCACGCGGGGGAATAGTTTGGCCCGCCCGCGGTCAGTTTTTTCTGATCCGATCCATCCCAAAACATGGAGTAGAGTTCCCGTTTGCCGCTGCGGGTGGAGCTGAAGACCAGTGAAAAGCCGTTTGGGGCCCAGGACGGATCTTCGTTGCTGCCGCTGCTGTCCGTAAGGCGGAAGTTGTTTTCGCCGGTCACGTCGATGGTGTAGATGTCGAAACCGGAGTCGGTGCGCGAGACGTAGGCGATTTTGTCGCCCCGCGGGGACCACGCCGGTGAATCGTTGTAGCTGCCTTCGAAGGTGAGCCGCCGGACGTTTGTGCCGTCGGTGTCCATGATGTAGATCTGCGGCGAGCCGGAGCGGTCGGAGGTGAACGCGATCTCCCGGTTCGATGGCGACCACGAGGGCGAAGAGTCGATAGCGTGATTGTAGGTAAGTCGGCGTAGCCTTTTCCTTTCCACGTCCAACAGGTAGATCTCGGCGTTGCCGTCCTTCGACAAGGTCAGCGCGATTTTCTCACCATCCGGCGACCAGGCCGGCGCGGTGTTCAGGCCGCTCAAGTTGGAAATCCGTCGCTGTGTGCCGGTGGGCAGATTGACGATGTAGAGATTGGGGTTGTCGTCCTTGAAGGAGGTGTAGCAGATCTGGCTGCCGTCCGGCGACCAGGCCGGGGAGAGGTCGATGCTGGCGTCGGCGGTGAGAACGCGCGCGTTGGCGCCGTCGTAGTCCATCACCGCGATCTCTTTGGTCCCGTTTGGCCTTTGGGTGACATACGCGATCTTGGAGCGCGCGATCCCGCGCTCGCCGGTGAGACGGTAAACGATGTCATCCGCGATCTGGTGCACCAGCCCCCGCACCCCCTTCAACGGCGAGGTGTACTCGAAGCGCAGGATGGTTTTGCCCGACGCGGCGTCCACCACATGCGGTTTGATCTGCAGGCGGTTCTGCTGCACCTGTAATTCGCCGGTTATCCACGCCAGGGCACGGCCGCGGCCGTCTGAATCGGAGTTCCCGGCTTTGGTCGTCGCCGGCGGGTCGCCGCGCTTGTGGTTGACTTTGAAGAAGCCGGACATCCAGAGGTCGTTTCCCAGAACCTGCGTGATGAGGTCACTTGTTTTTGCAGCGCTCCCGTTTTGTCCCCGGGTGTCGAACGGGTAAAGGTCTACTTGCATACGCTGAAATGTCTTGCTGTAAACGCGCAGGTAGACATCGGTTTGCGCTTGTGCGGTGGAGCCGAGGACCAACCCCAGCGCGCAGACCAGGAGAAGACGTGCCAGCCCCCTTTTCGGCCCATTTGCTTTTATGTGCGTGGTCTCTGCCGTCATCTCATTTCCCTTGATCGAACTCGAAATGGACGCCCAGGTTCTTTCCGGGAAAATCGAAAGGCAGGGGCGGCAGGGGATTGGCCAGGGTCACGGCCCGGAGGGCCGCCTGGTCGAAAAGGTAATCTCCTGACCCGGTTTCCACCGCCACGCCGGTGATCTGGCCGTTCCGCTGAATCTTGAAATAAACGATGGCCATCTTGGAAAGCGTTCGCCCGGAGGAATCGAAAGGCGGTTCCCAATTCGCTTGAATGCGCGACTGGATGAGCGCCAGGTAGTAGGAAAACGGAAACTCCGCCACATCGAGCCTGAGGCTCTTGCCCCCAACTGCGGACTTGCCCTTGTTGGAGTCTTTCGGTTCTTCGACCTGTTTCGGAGGGCGTTCTTCGGGCTCTTTTTCGAGCTTCCTTTTCTCCACCGTCACGCCTTCCAGCTTCTTGGGCTGGGGCTTGAGCTTTCGTGCGCGGGGTTTCAGTCGCTCCACCTCCGGCGCTTTGAACGACACCGGTTCGACCTTGACCAACTCCACCGGCACCACCACCGGATAGCCTTCGAATTTGTGCACCCCGGGTCGGGTCACAAACATGGCCACGAACAAAAGCGCGTGGAGTGCGCTGGAAAGCAACAGATTGAGCTTCATGGCCGGTCTCTATCGCTGTCGAGGTTTGAGGATCAACCCCATCTTCCCGATTTCCAACTCTTTCAAGATGTCCATCACTTCGATGACTTTGCCGTAGTGGACCTCTTTGTCGCCCTGCAGCAAGATGGGTTTCAGGCGGTTTGAAGCCTTGCGCTTCTGCAGCCGTTCCCGCAGCACCACCAGGGAGATCTCCTCGGTGTTCCAAAAGAGCTTGCCCTCTTTATCCACCGTGAGGATGACCGATTCCCTGGGGTCGATTTCCTTGGCCACCGTCTGCGGCAGGTCCACCTGCATGCCGGAGCGCAGCAGGGGGGCGGTGATCATAAACACGATGAGCAAGACCAGCGTGACGTCCACCAGATTGGTCACGTTGATCTCCGAGAGGGTGGTGTACCTACCGGACTTCATGGGCTTCCTTTCTGGTAAACGCCTCGATGAGGTTGGCGTAAAAGATTTCCAGTTCAGAGCTGATGCGCTTGAGGCGGTTGATGAAATAGTTGTAAGCCATGACCGCGGGAATCGCCGCGCCTAGCCCCGCGATGGTGGTGATCAACGCTTCTGCAATGCCCGGCGCCACCACACTCAGGTCCGCCGAGCCGGTAAAACCGATGGCCAGGAAAGCACTCATGACGCCCCAGACCGTGCCGAACAGGCCGAAAAACGGGCTCACGCTTCCGGTGGTTGCCAGAAAAACGAGATGGCGTTCCAGGTTCATCACTTCCCGACTTGCGACCGAATCGAATAGGCGGACCAGGTCGTCCGAAGAGTGGCTGAGCTTGCTTTTTTGCTCCCGCAAGAGTTCCAGGTGCTCGCCGAGTTCCGGATTGCTCCGGGGGGCCGACTCCTTGTTCAACAGCCAGTAGGCTTCTTTGAAAACCGCGGCGAACGGATTGGAAGGATAAAGACGGCTGGCCTGAAAGATCTCCCGTGCGCTCTTGCGCATCTGGAAAAGCTTCAAAAAGTTGTCGGACTCCTTGCGCACGCGGCGGAAGACCCTGAGCTTGTCCAAAATGATTCCCCACGAAATGACGGAGAAAATGAGCAAGATGGCGAGCACGGCCTTGGCTACCAGTCCCGCGTTCAAGATCAAATCCAGCACGTTGGGGGAATAAAGGGGCTGAGTCATGAAGTGAGCACTCCAAAATTAAGCGCGAAACAATTTGAGCTTTTTACAAAGGCGGCGAGAATTATGTTCCCGGTTTGTCCTGTTCTACGTAACTTATTTTTTGTTGTTTACGCCGTTGTGCTAATATATCTGCCGGATGAAAAAAAAGCAAGGCAAATGTTCTGCCTTGCTTGCATTGGCTTTGAGAGTGACGTGGGGGTTACAAAATCGCGAGCACCTCGTCTTCGCTTAAGAATAGATAGGCCTCGCCATCCATTTCCCATTCGTCCCCGGAATACTTTCCGAACAGGACCTTGTCGCCCTTTTTGAAAGAGAGCGGCACGCGTTTGCCGTTCTTATCGAGTTTTCCCGTGCCCACGGCAACCACTTCACCCTGCTGAGGCTTTTCCCTGGCCGTGTCGGGAATGATGATGTGACCGGATTGACTGGTTTCCGATTCCAGCCGTTTGACCAGAATGCGGTCGCCTAAAGGTTTGATGTTGATCGCCATTTTGTCCCTCCAAAGTTGATTTACTCTCGCAAAACGGGTTCCAGGTGGCGGACACGACACGGTTTACCGCCGTCCTGATATTCACAGTCATCCCAGTAGAAACAGTTGATGGAGCAGATGGGGGCCTCGTCCAGCCCATCGTGTTCGGGATAATCCCGGGAGGTATTTTCCATCTGCTTGCGCCATCTGCGCCGCTCCAGGATTTCTCTAACGCCTTTTTTACCCAAAAGGTTCACTCGAATGAGCGCAGCGAGGTCCTGGGCTGCACGGGATTTCGGCGCGTGCAGCAGAAACGGTTTGAGGCTCTTGATGGCTTCCGTCACGTTGGGATCGTACGAAATGTAACCCAGGTACTGGACGTAGACGGAGAGGAGTTCCATGGCCGCCGCCTGAAGCGCTTGACCTTCTTTGACCTCTTCCGGCTGTTTTACCATGTTCAGCACCAGGCGGGGGCTGAACGAGTCGAGCACATCTCTAAAGCACGCGGCGGCCTCCTGGTTCAGGTCCTCGATTTGGCGCAAAATATCTCGGATGG
>CAYQOI010000248.1:0-627 GCA_964419085.1 uncultured Cytophagia bacterium
ATGGTGACGGCCAGGAGCGCGGCCGCGGCCATGCTGTAGGTCTTGGTGTACGCCAGCGGTTTGAACAACCGGCCTTCTTGTGCCTCCAAAGAGAAGACCGGCACAAAGGAGACGGTGATGATCAAAAGCGAGTAGAACAGAGCGGGCCCCACCTCCTTGGAGGCGTCGATGATCATCTGCCAGTGGTCCTTGCCCACATCGTGCTCGATGTGCTTGTGCGCATTTTCGATCATCACGATGGCCGCGTCCACCATGGCCCCGATGGCGATGGCTATCCCGCCCAACGACATGATGTTGGCGTTGATCCCCTGCTGGTGCATGACTATGAAGGCCATCAGCACCCCAACCGGCAACGTAAAGATCGCCACAAACGCGCTGCGAAAATGCAGCAGAAAGATGATACACACCAGCGCGACCACCAGGCTTTCTTCCAGAAGCTTGCCCTTAAGGTTTTCGATCGCGCGTTCGATGAGATTCGAGCGGTCGTAAACGGGGACGATTTCCACGCCCTCGGGCAGGCTGCGTTTGAGCTCCGCGAGTCGCTGCTTCACCCCGTTTATGACTTTCAGCGCGTTCTCGCCGTAACGCATGACGATCACGCCGCCCACCACCTCGCCTTCTCCGTCC
>CAYQOI010000248.1:637-5799 GCA_964419085.1 uncultured Cytophagia bacterium
CCCACATGAATGTTGGCTACTTCCTTCAACGTGATGGGTACACCATACTCATCCACCCCGAGGGTGACCTTTTCCAGGTCACTCACCGACTTGATGTACCCCAACCCCCGCACCATGAACTCCGTTTCTCCCATCTCCAGAAGCCGCCCGCCGACATCGTTGTTGGCCCTCTGAATGGCCATCTTCACGTGTTTCAACGGAATATGGTACATGAGCAGCTTATTGGGGTCCACTTCCACCTGGTACTGCTTGACGTAACCGCCGACACTCGCCACCTCCGCCACACCTGGTACCGCGGTGAGCTCATAGCGGAGAAACCAGTCCTGGATGCTGCGCAACTGGGCAAGGTCGTGACGGTCGCTTTTGA
Organism: uncultured Cytophagia bacterium; assembly: GCA_964419085.1. Classification (GTDB taxonomy): domain Bacteria; phylum Zhuqueibacterota; class Zhuqueibacteria; order Oceanimicrobiales; family Oceanimicrobiaceae; genus CAYQOI01. The sequence goes on from CAYQOI010000248.1 coordinate 1,005, forward strand.
GCGCGTACTCGTAAACCCACCCCACGCCGGTCGCGTCGGGACCCAGACTCGGCGTGACGCCAGGCGGAAGCTTTTTGGAAACATAATTCAGATACTCCAGAACCCGGCTGCGCGCCCAGTACAAATCGGTGCCATCTTCAAAAATAATGTACACCATGGAAAAACCGAAAAACGAGTACCCGCGCACGACCTTGGCGAAAGGCACGGCCAGCATCGAGGTGGTCAAGGGATAGGTTACCTGGTCCTCAACCACCTGCGGCGCCTGCCCGGGGTACTCGGTAAAAATGATCACTTGCACATCCGACAGGTCGGGAATGGCATCCACGGGCGTCCGCAGCATAGCCACCACTCCCAACAAAATGATAAACAAGACAGCCAGCATCACCATAAACCGGTTGTTCACTGACCACTCGATGATTCGTTCAAGCATCGTCCTCTACCCTCTGCTGAAATTCAGGTCCAAATGGATGTTTCGTGCTCAATTGGTCTGTTTCTTCTGCTCAGACGACTTCTTTTTCGCCTCCAGCATTTTCTGGATCGCCTCGCGTAGCCGGCTTTCCGAATCCAGGAGAAACTGCGCGCTGGTGACGATACGTTGGCCCTCCTGCAAGCCAGCGATGACCTGAACCAGCCCTTTCTCCCCTTCCGGTCCGATGCGAACATCCTGCGGCCTGAACTTGCCGTTGCCGAGATCGATGAACACGACGTTGCGTTTGCCTGTTCGGATGATGGCCTCGGTCGGAATCACCAGGGCGTTGTCGCTGGCATGAGATTCGATGATCACATTCACGTACATGTCCGGCTTCAGTTCCAGATTGGGATTGTCGAAGACGAGACGCAAACGCACATCGCGGGTTTTCTGATTCAGGTAGGGATAGATGTAGTCCACACGACCCGTGAACCGCTTGTCCGGGATGTAAGGGAGCTCCATCTGCACTTTCTGCCCGACCTTCACCCACGGCAGTTCGTATTCGAAGATCGTTGCCAGCACCCAGACTTTCGACAGATCGGCGATGCGGAAGACGTTGGCCCCTGCCTTCACGTAGGACCCTTCCACCGCATTCTTTTGCACAACGATACCATCAGCGGGAGAATTCACGGTCAGCGTCTTGCGCACCCGGCCCGTCTTCGCCAACAATTCGATCTCACTTTCCGGGATGTCCCAGAGGGCCAATCGCCTGCGGGTGGAGACCAGAAGACTCGACGCGCCCTCGCTGACTTCGGCGAAACTGCTGCCCGCCAGTTGCTGTTGATTTTTCAGGGCCAGCAGATACTCTTCCTGCGTCGCCACGAGTTCCGGCGAATAGATGTCCAACAGCGGGTCACCTTTGCGCACCAGGTCACCGGTGCGGTCCACGTAGAGTTTTTCGATCCAGCCATGGAATTTGAGGTTGATATCATACAAGGTTTGCTCGTCGTAGTCCACGTGGCCCACGGTACGAATCACGCGATAAAACGGCTGGCGCTTGACCACGGCGGTACGAACCCCCATGTTTTGCACGGTGACCGGGTCGATGGTTATCGAGGAACTGGAAAGATTCTCTTCTCCTTCGTAAACCGGAATCAGGTCCATGCCCATGGGGGACTTTCCGGGCTTGTCGGAGATGTAGGTGGGATCCATGGGGGCCCGCCAGTAGAGAATCTTTTTGCCCTTCTTGTCACCGGCTTGCTTCTTTTGTTTTCCGTCCATCGCCATGTCCGCATGCCCGCTTTCGGCGTGCCCATGCTCGGCTTCCGTCATGGTTGTCGCCCTGGCTTCCGCTGTCACCTCTTGCGATGTTTGCTCGCCACTGCCGCAGGCGGCCAGCGCGACCAGAGCAAAAGAGAGCGCCAGAACCAACACAATGAAACCGCTGCTTGCGGCCTTGCGTATCGTGAGTTTTTTCCCAAACATTGTATCCTACTCCTGTTGATGATTGCTGTGTTCTCTTCGTCTCAATTGGGCAACTCTCCACCGACCGTTCTCTCCAGCGCGGCGAGTTGCTTGCGGTAACCGGCCTGCTCCTTCACATACGCAAGCTTCAGGTTTAGCAACATGCGCTCCGCATCCAGAAGGTTCAGAAAGTCCAATTTTCCGGTGCGGTAACTGGAAAGCGCCGACTGCAGACTGCTCTCGGCCTGCGTCAGCAAGCCCTGTTCGTACAAGTCCAGTGTTTGACTTGTGATCTCCAGTTGCGAAAAAAGATCCCGAATTTCCGCTTTTACCTGATTCTCGAGGTTGTCGTATCGCAGTTTGTTGGAAACCAGGAGCTCGTCCGCCTCGCGCACCGCGGCTTTGCGCTTGCCCAGCCAGATGGGAAGATTGAGCCCAACCATCACCGACCAGGCATTCTTCCCTGCGTCGGGCGCAGTGCTCACACCTTTGGAGACATCGATGTAGTTGGCCGTGAGCCGGAAGTCCGGAAGATATTCTCGTTTGGCCAGGCGTTTCATGTACTCGCTTTTGCCGATGATCGCACGCGTGGCCAGGAGCTCCTCCCGTTGCGCAAGCGCCTGGCGCACCAGCGCCTCCTGTTGCAGGCTCACTCGGCTCGTGTCGATGATCGTGGCTTGGCCCAGGGGAGAGGTTTCAGGTCGGTCCAGCAAGGCGTTGAGCCGGGCGACCACGCCGTCACGCATCTTCTGAAAGCGGAGTTTCCGCTCCAGCGTGCTGGAAATCTCCACCTGGGACTTCAGCACACTGGCTTGAATGCCCTGACCGGTGGCGTATTTTTGTTCCGCCACGCGGGTAAAATCCTGGAGCAAAACGATGTATTCCTGCAAGATCGCGAGAGAGCGGTCGATCCAATACAAATCGTAATAGGCTTGTTTGATCCGAAAGACCACATCCCGTTTCGTGGCTTCATATCCCTGCTCTGCAGCCACAGCATCCTGGTTGGCCATCTTGCCCTTCAGGCCAAGTTTGCCGGGGAACGGGATGCTCTGGGAAAGAGCGAACACATTCTCCTGCGGACCCACACGCGTCTCCACGCTCTTGCCAAAACGGGAATAGGTGAACATGGGGTCGGGAAGCGCCGAAACCTGACTTGGACGGTGCAACGCGGCCTGCCAGCGCCGCTGCGCGGCTTTGATCTCCGGGTTCTTCTCCAGCGCCTCCCGAATCAGTTGCTCTAACTTCAACGAACCACCGTCCTCTTGTGCCCGAACAGCACTTAAATTGATCGCTGTCACCAGCAGGACACAGCCAAACAGCACTCTTTTCATCATCTACCTGTCTTTTTGAACGTTAACCCAAAACGCGGTCCCACCACACCTGATGTGTGCCTTCTTCAAAGCGAATCAATCTCCGGCGAGGCCAACGGGCGGGCTCTCGTGTCCCGCGTCCCAGACAAAATCGGAGCACAGACCTGCAGCGGTCACGGGACCCTGCATATCATCTGCGAAAAAAGACCGGTCTGGCCTCTACCGCGTGAGACCACTTAAAACGAAATTGGAAATTATGAAAGAAAAAAGATTGGGATCAGATCAGATAGGATGAAATGAAATCGTAGATCTTTGTTCCCGATTCGATGGGTTTGGAGGTAAACGTGGCCGGGTTCAGAGAAAGCCCGGTCGCCATGCCCTCGCGGGCATCGGAATGAACGAGGTAAGTCGCTTTCTGTGAGTCGATCTTCTTAGCAGAGACTTCGGCCACCCCTGCATAGGGATAGACGGCCGCGCTTTCATCGTGGAGATGACACTCACAACTGGGTGCGGAAAACCTTGCTCCGTCGATCGCGCACGCGATGCGAGCGGCACGGGCGCAGCAAGCCATCCCGTGGGCCTGATGATGGTTGACCTTACAAAGCGTTGGCCCGGAGAACGGCACGTACGCCACCACGATGGCCAAAAGCAGAATCAATGCGACAGTTTTTCGTTTGCTCGTCATGGATATTTCGGTTTCCCGCTTTTTCCCTGAAACTGTTGTTTGACAAGATAGTTCCAATCGCTCTTTGAAAAAAATAAAAAAAATTTCAAAGAATTCGATTAAGTGCTGTCCACCTCCTTTCAATACGTAGGAGAAAAAATAACAAATCTAACGTTTAGAAGGAAACATTCTTCCAACAAAAGCGTTTAGAAAGTCAAATTACCTATCTTCTTCTCTATTGTTTGGTGCGACGATGAACGACTTGGATGCCAAAATTTTGCAAAGGCTTGCGGAAGACGCCCGCACGCCGCATGCCCAGATCGCTGAGGACGTGCGTCTCTCCCGGCCCGCAGTGGCCGAGCGGATCAAAAAGTTGGAACATGCGGGCGTCATCCAGGGCTACACTGCGGTGGTGAACCCGGAGGCCGTCGGCAAGAGCGTCACCGCCTTCATCTCCGCGAAACTCCCCGGAGTGGTGGACCGGGAGGTCCGCGCCGCGCTGCAAGCGTTGTTGCAAAACGAGGACATTCTGGAGGTGCACGCGGTCGCAGGTGACGATTGTTTTCTTCTGAAGGTTCGAACCGCAGACATGCACAGCCTAAACGAAATCGTCAACAGCCTGAAAGAGCCGCCGCTGTCTTTTGCCACCAGAACCACCATCGTCCTGGAAACCTACTTCGAAAAAATCGGCGGCGCGGTGCTTTATCGTCAGGACAGCAAGTAACGGGTGGAATCTGCCGGCGATTGTGCTAACTTCTAACATCGCCAGGATGAACGGAGTGCTAATCAGCGGGAACGGAAGCGGGAAAGACCTTGGACAATCGAAAAGCAAAACCAAACGCAGGGTGCGAATGTCTTGTTTGAACATGCCGACGTCAACTCGGGTTGAGCCGTGACGAGTCGAGAGGCACTCAAAGCCTACGGTGCCTGGGCCGCAGTGTGCCTTTT
>CAYQOI010000249.1:0-5786 GCA_964419085.1 uncultured Cytophagia bacterium
TATGCCGCGCGTGTTCGCGGGAATCGTCGCGTTCCAGAAAAGGGCCGCTGCGGAGGCCAGGGTCAAATGACCCGGCTTGCGAGCGGAGAGAACACGGTACGCCCCAACGCCTGACCCTGTGACCAAATCTCCCCTGACGCGGCTTTTTCCTTGACAATTAGGCGGTAGATAAGTACCGTTTCATTTAAAAGTCCGCTGAGAAATAGCTGCTGAATCGTTGAACCTTGCTGTACCGGCTTTGGAGGTGACCACCACGAAGGGCTCGAAGTACACGAAGACTTGAACTCGCTTGTAAGTTAGTGCCGATCGATGAAATGGCAAATCGTTACGCAAGAACAACATGCTCCCTTTCGTGGCCTTTGTGAACTTTGTGGTTCTGGAAACGATGAATCAACCTGAAGAGAAAGCGATGGCGAACAAGAACACCCGTGAAAAGATCAAAGAGTTGGAAGTGATGGTTGCGGATGCAATTCAGGAAACGCCGGACACCGTGACGCTGGTCCTGTTCACCGGCAACGACACCCTGGACTACGCGCCTGGGCACTTCCTGACCATCTCGCCGCACCAGTTTCCCGGCCTGGAACGCTGGGTGCGCTACCTGGAAGACTTGAAGGGCAAAAAGGAACCGCCGCGCGCCTACTCGCTCTCCAGTTCTCCGGACGAGAAGTACCTGGCCATCACCGTCAAAGAAGAGCGCTACATCTCCGGAGTTACTCCGTATCCTCCGCTGCTGTCGCCGATCCTGGCCCAACGCACCCGGCCTGGAACCAAGATGGTGATCACCGGGTTCACCGGACCGTACACCTTGTCGGAGAAAATCCGCCGGACCTGTGAGCAGTATGTCCACATCTGTGCCGGCAGCGGGATCGTGCCCAGTTACAGCATCATCAAGCATGACCTGCGGACACGCGAGGGGACAAGGCATACGCTCATTTACAGCAACAAGGTGGTGGAAGACATCATCTTCTTCAAGCAGTTGCACGAGCTGGAGAAGCAGTTCCCGGGACGCTTCAAAGTGATTCACACGCTGACGCGGGAGAAAAACGCACACATGGTCAGCGAACGCATTCGTCTGGGCCGCGTCTCCAGGGAGCTGGTGCAAGAGGCGATTCCGGAACCAGAAGCCGTGTGTGTGTTTGCTTGCGGCCCCGACCACACCGTCTGGCAAAAGAGAGCCGCACGGGAAAAGGGGGAAACCCTGCCACCCACCTTCATGGGGAGCGTGTTGCGCTATCTGGAGGAGGTGGGCGTTCCCAAGGACCGGATTGTCAAGGAAAGTTACGGCTGAGGCATCCATGCCGAACGACGAAAACCGTGCGGGCCCCTCGGCCGGCCGCTACGACTTCAGCCGCACCGCGCTCTACCACCCGGAGCGGCGTCCGGTGTTCGTGGGGCTGGACGCGGGGCTCGCGTTTGAAGCGGAAAACGCGGGCTTTTCTCTCCCCAACGCCTGGTGGCTGGCCAACGCGTCGCACCTGGCCTACTATGACAGCGACAAACTGAGCGCTCAGTTGCAGCCGGTGGGCTTGCGGCTCATCGACTCTTTCGACCAGGACGGCACCCAGGCGTATCTCGCCGGCAACACGGCTTTTGCTATCCTGGCATTCCGGGGCACCGAAATCGACGAATTCAAAGACACGCTCACCAACATCAACCTTCCGCTGGTGTCGTTTCAGGGAACGGGGAAGGTGCATAAAGGCTTTCTCCACGCCCTGGACCGCATCTGGGACCGGGTTGAACCGCGGCTGCGGGAGCTGACCCGCGCAGAGACGCCGGTGTGGTACACCGGACACAGCCTGGGGGCCGCGCTGGCGGTGCTCGCAGCCGCGCGCATTCCCCCGGCCGCGTTGTTTACCTTTGGGTCGCCCAGGATCGGTAATGGGGATTTCGCTGCCGGCTTGAACACGATCCCGCACTTCCGATTCGTCAACAGCAACGATATCGTCCCCACGCTCCCTCCCGGGATGCTGGGGTACGCGCACACCGGGCTCCACCTGTTCCTGAGCGCAAACGGGAAACTCACCCGGAATCCGGGGGGCGGGCGGGTTCTTTTGGCGAAAATCGTGGCCGCGGTTCTCTACGCCCTGCGCTTGCCCTACTTTCGGCCCGGAATGGTGAAACTTCGAGCGCTGGCCGACCACACCATCCTGAACTACACCGCCGGCGTGCGCCGAAACATCGCGACAAAGAAGAAAACCTCGGCCAATTGACACTTCGCCGAATCGCCTGGTCCCCCTTCCCTTTCACGTTTGGGTTGCCCGCGGGCCAGGATTGTGTTATATTGTGTCTCCGGCAAGCGAGAAGCCGGCCGGAACCGTGTAGGGGAGGCTTGACGCGCCTCTCTGCCTGAACGCGAATCAATTCAAACAAAACCACAAGGAGACTGCACCCATGCCCGTAAACCATCCCCAAATGAGTGCCTTGTCGCATCTCAGCAACCTGGTGACCCTGATCTTTTGTGCATTTTTTCTGGCCCTGGCGGCTTGCAGCAAGAAAGAACGTCCCGTCCCGCCGGTGGCGAAAATCGTCCCCAAGGATGTCAGCGTGCACGGGGACAAACGCATCGACAATTACTTCTGGCTGCGGGAACGGGACAATCCCGAGGTTCTGGACTACCTGCGGGCGGAAAACGCCTACACCGAAAAGGTCATGGCGCACACCGAAAAACTGCAGCAAAAGCTCTACGACGAGATGGTGGCTCGCATCAAAGAAACAGACCTGGAAGTGCCGGAGCGAGTCGGCGAGTACTACTACTACAACCGCACCGAGGAGGGCAAACAGTACCCCATCCATTGTCGCAAGAAAGGGAGCCTGGACGCGCCGGAAGAAGTGTTGCTGGATGAAAACGAGCTCGCAAAGGGGCACGATTACTTCCGCATCGGCGTTTTGCGGGTGAGTCCCGACCAGCGGCTTCTCGCCTTCTCCACCGATACCACCGGCGGCGAGCGCTACACCATTCACGTCAAGGATCTGCGCAGCGGCGAAATCCTGCCCGACGAGATCCCCAACACCTACTACTCCATGGAGTGGGCCAACGACAACCGGACGCTGTTTTACAACACGCTGGATGCGGCCATGCGGCCTTTCAAACTGTACAAACACGTGCTCGGCGCGGCTCCGGACCGTGACGAACTCGTGCACTTCGAGGAAGATGAATCCTATTTCCTGGAGCTGTCCAAGTCGAAGAGCCGTGCGTACCTCTTTCTGCGTCTGGAGAGCAGCACCACCACCGAGGTGTGGTACCTGGATGCGAACAAGCCCGAGCGCCGGTTCAAGCTCATCCACCCGCGGCAACACGGCATGGAGTACTACGTGGAGCACCACGGCGACAAATTCTACATTCTCACCAACGACCATGCCACCAATTTCAAGCTGATGGAGGCACCGGTGAGCCGCCCGGCAAAACGCAACTGGAAGGAGACGTTTCCTTATGACGAGGCGGTGAAACTGGACAGGGTCGAACCCTTCAAAGATCATCTCGTCATTTATGAACGGGAAAACGGCCTGCCGAAGATTCGGATTCTGGACATGAAGACCGGCGAGACCCACTTTGTCTCGTTTGACGAACCCGCTTACTCCATTCGGCGCACCGCCAATCCGGAATTCGACACCACCACTCTCCGCTTCAAGTACAGCTCTCTGGTCACGCCCGAGTCGGTGTACGACTACGACATGAACCGCCGCACCCGGGAACTGAAGAAACAGACCGAGGTGCTGGGCGGGTACGATCCGGCGCAGTACCAAACCGAGCGGATTTTCGCGCAAGCGCCTGACGGCGTCAAGGTTCCCATCTCCCTGGTCTACAAAAAGGGACTGAGGAAGAACGGAAAAAATCCCTTGTTCTTGTACGGCTACGGCTCGTACGGCATCACGGTGGACCCGGGGTTCTCCAGCAATCGACTCAGCCTGCTGGACCGCGGGTTTGTCTACGCCATCGCGCACATCCGCGGGGGCGGCGCGATGGGCCGCACCTGGTACGAGGACGGCAAACTGCTGCACAAGAAAAACACCTTCACCGACTTCATCGCGTGTGCGGAGCACCTCATCCATGAGGGCTACACCTCGCCGGAGCGGTTGGTGATCTACGGCGGCAGCGCGGGCGGCCTCCTCATCGGCGCGGTGGTGAACATGCGCCCGGAACTGTTCAAGGCCGCGGTGGCGAAAGTGCCGTTTGTCGATGTGGTGAACACCATGTTGGACGCGTCCATCCCGCTCACCGTGATCGAGTACGAGGAGTGGGGCGACCCCAACGACAAGACGTACTACGAGTACATCAAGAGCTACTCGCCCTACGACAACGTCAGGCCGCAGGCCTACCCTAACATGCTGATCACCGCCGGTCTCAACGACCCGCGGGTACAGTACTGGGAACCGGCGAAATGGACCGCGAAGCTCCGTGCCACCAAGACCGATGACAACCTGCTGCTTCTCAAGGTCAACATGGGCGCGGGACACGGCGGCGCGTCGGGGAGATACCGTTCTCTGCACGAGCTGGCGTTCGAGTACGCATTCATTTTCGACGTCCTGGGAATCAACGGGTGACTCGCAGGCGGGCGCGGCAGAGCAAGTGGGTGTCCCGATAAGCAGGCGTTGCGAGTCTGGGGGACGGTCGTTTCGACTCCGCTCAACGACCGTCCGTTCCCGCTCGTGCTTCCGCTCGTTGAGCAGGGTCGAAGGGCGCGTGCGCGCCTGTAACGTTTGTAACATCTCAAAGCGTAAAACTCAAATTCCGGAGGGATCTATGACACGCGTGGCACTGATGCTGGCCCTGGTGCTGGCCTGGCAATCGCTCCTCCCGGCCCAATCCAAGGCGCCGGAGACGTTGCCCACCATCGCAAAGAAAACCGAGGGGATGAAGAAGCTGGACGGTTTCCTGCCGCTCTACTGGGAGGAAAAGACAGGGAAAATGTGGTTGGAAATCGGCAGGTGGGACCGCGAGGTGCTGTACCTCCATTCCCTGCCCGCGGGCGTCGGCTCCAACGACATCGGCCTGGACCGGGGCCAACTGGGGCGGTCCCGGGTGGTCAAGTTTCATCGGGTCGGCCCCCGGGTGCTGCTCATCCAGCCCAACTACCGCTACCGCGCCACCACCGACAACCCGGCGGAACGCCGCGCGGTGGAAGAAGCATTCGCGGAATCCATCCTCTGGGGATTCCAGGTGGCGGCCGAGGAAGAAGGTCGCGTGCTGGTGGACGCCAGCAACTTCTTCCTGCGCGACGTGCACGGCGTGGTGCAAACCCTCAAGAACACCGGCCAGGGCGCCTACCGACTCGAGGCCTCCCGCTCCGCATTTTATCTGCCCAGGACCAAGAATTTTCCGCAAAATACCGAAGTCGAGGTCACGCTGACATTCGTCGGCGACTCCCCCGGCCGCTATCTGCGCCAGGTGGTGCCGACGCCGGAAGCGGTTACCGTGCGCGAGCACCATTCGTTCGTGCAACTCCCCGACGACGGCTACCGCCCGCGGCGCGCCGATCCGCGCGCGGGCTTTTTCGGCATCAGCTACAAGGACTACGCCACGCCCATTTCGCAACCCATCGAGCAACGGTTCATCGCGCGGCACCGGTTGAGAAAGAAAAATCCGGCCGCGGCGGTGAGCGAGGCCGTGGCGCCCATCGTCTACTATGTGGACCCGGGCGCGCCCGAGCCCATCCGCTCCGCCCTGATGGAAGGCGCCGGCTGGTGGAACCAGGCATTCGAAGCCGCGGGGTACAAAGACGCGTTTCAAGTCAAACTGCTGCCGGAGGACGCCGACCCCATGGATGTGCGCTACAACGTCATTCAGC
>CAYQOI010000250.1:0-5753 GCA_964419085.1 uncultured Cytophagia bacterium
AATGATCTCGATTATTATTTTGGGCGTTTCCTTGATAGCCAGTCTCGCTTACGTGATGTTTTCTCTACGGAATGAGGACCGAAGGCAGAGATGGCGAAGGGAGTCGCGAGCAGCCCTGGGCAAAAGCTAACGTATGAGACCCGGCCTGAACCGGAGACCCGCAGTCCGTGGTTTCCGGTTCATGGTATTTTTGTCAAAGCCAACCCTCCCCTACCTCACCCCTCCCTGACATTCACCACGCGCTCCGCAAACGCTTCCCAGTGCCACGACTGTTTCATCGGTTTTTCCCAGTTCCCGGCTCGCAAATCGCGCAGACGCTGAATCGTGTTGTCGAACACCACCGTGTGCTCGTCCACGGCACCGGAGCGGACCAACTTTTTGAACTCCGGTCGCGGCACACACCGAATTTCCTGCTCGTCGCGGTAGAAAACTCGGGCATGGGTGTTGACGATGTCACAGTTCACCACGCGCTCGAATGCCTGAATGGCTCGCACCAGGCTGTCGATGGAGCAGCCGGAAGCGGGTAGCCGCGATTCGTCCACGCCCACCAGAATAAAACGCTGGTGTTCGAGCTGCCACCCGGTGGTCAATTCCCGCTTGTGCGCGGTCCACTGCTGCATGAATTGATTCAGGTGGCTGTGCAGTTCTGCCACCTCTGTATCGGTGAGCCTGCGTTCGGATCCGAAGATCCACAAGCGCGCGGCGTCCGGAAGCTGATCAAAAGAGACGAGACTCATCTTGTTTCTCCGTTAAGTTCCCCCATGTTCACGCGGGCATAAAGGCGCCGTTGTTGATATCGAAAGCCTGGCCGGTAAATGAATTCTGGGCGTCACCGAGCAAGAAAGCGATGAGATTTGCGATCTCCTCCGGCCGGCTCATCTTGCGCAGCAACACTTGCGACATTTGCTCTTTGTACGCCTCTTCGTACGATTTGTTCACCGCTTGCGCGTAGGTACGGATTCCTTGCCTCGCCATGTCGGTGTCCACCCATCCGGGACAGATGGCGTTGACGAGAATCCTGTCCCTCGCGAAGGCGACGGCCCACGACCGCATCAGCCCCAGCAATCCCGCCTTGGATGCGCAATAGGCCGAATAGTCAGGAATTCCGATTCTGGCCAGAATCGACGAGATGACCACCACATGCCGGTACCCGTCCGCCTCGCCGCGCAAGTACGGCAGGCTTTCGTTGACGAGAAAATAAACGCCGGAGAGATTGGTGGCGAGTACCTCATCCCACCGGTCATCCGGACCGTAAACATTGGGCCCGCCCACGCCGGCATTTGCCACGACGGCATGCAAGCCCGAGAGCTTCTCTGCCCGCAGGCCGTTTTGAATGGCAAGCTTGTCCCGGACATCCGCCACGACAATGCGATGGGCGTCCGGATTGGGGAGCGCGGCACGGGTGTCCTCTAATTTTGCCTTCGTTCGCCCCAGCAGCAGGCACGCGTAGCCCTCTTCGGCCAACCTGGCCGCGGCCGCGCGGCCGATTCCCGAACCCGCGCCAGAAATCAACACATGCTTCATCTTCTCACCCTTTGAGTTTAAACCGTACGACCACGGGCAGGTGGTCCGAGGCCTGACCGGCCCCGGTGGCCACAAACCACTGCACCGGCTCGATTTTGGTTGCGTTGTAAAAAACGTAATCGATCTTCACCTGCGGCGCAGCGGAAGAAAAGGTGTAGGTTTCACGCTCATGCGCCGTGTAAAAGGAATCCGGAAACGCGTCCTTCAGCCCGGTCTGCGCCAGAAGCAGCGCGATGGTTGAGTCCCGCCGTGCTGCGGCCTCAAATTCGGCAGAACCCAGCTTTCGCGGGTCAAACGAAGGCGGCAGGCTGTTGAAATCCCCGATGAGGAGAAGCGGGAAGTCCGCCACATATTTCTCACACAGCCGGACCAACGCCTTTACCTGGCGCACACGGGTCGCGGTGTCGTACGCCTCGAGGTGTACGTTGATGAGCACCAGCGGTCGCCCCACATCCACGGTCACCACCTCCGCCAGCCGGTCCAGATAAAAGGCATCGTAGTACGCGGGGGAGTCTTCCGGCCGCGGCAGCACCACCCGTTCGTGGGACAGGATGGGATAGCGGCTCAGCACGGCCTGTCCCGAAAGCACCCTGCCGAAATGCACCTTCGGCGGCCAGTACGGGTACGGCACATAGTTTTTGTCCCAATTGACCGCAACCGCCGCCTGCGGATAGGCCGCCTGCAGCGCCAGCGAATCCAGTTGGTTCATCCCGTAGGAGCGGTGGGCGCCGAAGTCGATCTCCTGAAATCCCACAAAATCCGGCCTGACGTCCTGTAACAGCGAGGCGACGGTTTTCAGATTCCTTAGAAAGAAGCCCCTGCTTTCCCGCACCGGCAAGTTGTTGGACATCCCGGAAAGGTACCCGATGTTGTAGGTCATCACGGTGAACGTCTCCGAGAAGGAATCCTTCGAACTGGCAACGGGAAAGCGCTTGACTTGGGCCAGAGACCCCGCGGGAAGCCCGCCGGAGCTGGCCCAAAGAGTCCAGATGAAAAAGGAACCGCACAGAAACAGAATCAGACCTACACCGGTGAGGAAAAGTCTGGCAGGTCTGGCGGTCATCAATCTCCCGGATTCCTAACGGATGGCCAGCATTCGTTCGATGGACTTCCTGGCTCGCACGCGGATCTCCTCCGGCACCTCGATGACGTACTGGTTGTTGCGCAGAGCATTCAGCGTGTCTTCCAGGGTGATTTCGTTCATGTGCGGACAGCGGACGCTGCACAGCCGGACCATTTCTTTTTCCGGATTCTCCGCGATGATGTTGTCCGCCATGCTGCACTCGGTCATCAGCAGGTAGCGCCCGCCTGAACTCTCTTTGACGTAGCGGATCATCTTGGACGTGCTGCCGGAAAAATCCGCAGCCTGCACCACCTCCGGGCTGCACTCCGGATGCGCCAGTACCACCACATCGGGGAACTGCGCGCGCACGTTCTCGATGTCTTCGACGGTGAACTTTTCGTGGACCTCGCAGCGGCCCCGCCAGCCGATGATCGTTGACCCGTCAGCATCCGCGTCTTCGGCGAGGTGCACGCCACCATTCACGCTGGGAAAAATGATCTTCTTGCCGGTCTCGCCGGCCACGTTTTTCGCCAGATACTCATCCGGAATAAAAATGACCGTGTCGCTGTCCAGCGACTCGACCACTTTTGCCGCGTTGCTGGAGGTGCAGCAGATATCGGTTTCCGCCTTGACATCCGCGTAGGTGTTGATGTAGGTCACCACCGGCACGCCCGGAAACCGCTCCCGCAAACGCCGCACATCTTCCGCGGTGATGCTTTCGGCCAGAGAGCACCCGGCTTTTTCGGCGGGCAAGAGCACGGTTTTATCGGGATTGAGAATCTTAGCCGTCTCGGCCATGAACCGCACGCCGCAAAAAACGATGGGGTCGCGGTCGGTCTCCGCGGCCCGACGGGCCAGTTGCAGGGAATCGCCCACCACATCCGGCACGGTGTGGTAGAGCGCAGGCTCCATGTAGTTGTGTCCCAAGATAATCGCGCCGCGCTCTTTCTTTAGCCGGTTGATCTCGTAGACCAACTCGGCCTTGTAGCGGAGCTCGAAATCCGGCACCACGTCCCGGAGCTTTTCCCGCATGGCCTCGTACGTTGCTTGCACGGTGTCTGCTTCTATTGCCATGTCGACGCCTCCATGAGAAGCGTTTTAATCCTGTTGAAGAAAGGGGCAAAGCACCCTTCGGCCTTTGCCCCACCACTTGTTAAACGAAATATCAGAATTCTCGTTCACATTTGCAAGTTTCATTTTTGAAACGTCATTGGAACGCTTGATTTCGTACCATCTTCGTCATGTCGTAGGGGGCCGGTGCTCCACCCAGATACCTGTGAAACCAGTCCAGATGCGCGTTGTAGTACAGCGGCATGGACTTGACGTAATTTGGCCAGTGCCCGTCGTTTTTGAAAACGATGAGCCGGGAGGGCACGCCTTGCTTCTGCAGCGCGGTGAAAAACTCCAGGCTCTGGGTGTACGGCACCCGGTAGTCCTGTTCGCCGGTAAGCACCAGACAGGGCGTCTTGAAGTTCTTGGCGAAATTGTGCGGCGACCATTTCTGGTACAAATCGCTTTCCCAGGGTGTGCCGTTGAGATCCCACTGGGGAAACCAGAGTTCCTCTGTGGAACCCCACATCGCGGGCAGGTCGTAGACCCCCATCATCGCGGCGATGGCCTTGAACCGGTCGGTGTGACCTTCCAGCCACATCATCATGTAGCCGCCATAGGACCACCCCATCGCGCCCATGCGGTCCGGGTCCACCCACGGCACTTTCGCCAGCGAGTCCGCGACGGCCATCACATCTTCATAAACCTGGCCGCCCCAGTCTTTGGAAATCTCCGCGGTGAAGTCCTGACCGTAACCGGTGGAGCCGTGCGGATTGGGAAACGCGACGATGTACCCTGCGCCGGGGTAAAGTTGCCAGTCCCCGCGGAAGCTGTCCATCCACTGCGATTGCGGGCCGCCGTGCACATTCAAAATGAGCGGATATTTCTTGGACGGGTCGAAATTGTGCGGTTTCACGATGAACGTGTGGATGCGGGCGCCGGTGGGAGAAGCGATCCACATCTCTTCGGCCGGCCGGATGTCCACTTCCTCTTCGATGGCCTTGTTGAAAAATGTCAGCCGCCGAAGATGTTTGCCGTCGGTGGAGGCGCGCCAGATCTCGCGCGGCTCCCCAACCGAACGCCGGGCCACCACCAACCACTTGCCGTCCGGGGCAATCTGAAATGAGTCGATGGTCTTCACGTCCAGAATTTGCGCAATCCGCCCGGACTTGAGGTCCACGCGGTACAGCGGCCGGTGTCCCTTGACCTCGCCGGTAAAGTAAATGGCGCGCGAATTTGGCGCCCAGTGAAAGCCGCTCACCCAGTTGTCGAACGCGTCGGTCAGCACGGTCTTCTTCCGCGTCTTGCGGTCGTAGACCACCAGCCGGAAACGATCGGACTCGTAGGTGGGAACGGTCTGCATCAGGTACGCGATGTAGCGCCCGTCGGGCGAATACGCGGGGTCGCCGTCGTACGCCTCGTTCTCATCGGTGATGTTGACCGCCTCGCCACCAGAGGTGGGCACGAGCCACAGGTCTTTGTTGGTGGTTTCCCATTCATCAGGATCGTGATTGGAGACGAAACACAGCTCTTTGCCGTCCGGCGAGAACGCGAATCCTCCGCCACCGCCCAGCGAAAACGACGGGGCGTCGTGGTCGCCCGGGGTCAGATCTACGCTCTTCTTCGCCGCCAGATCGAACACAAATGTGTGGGTACGGCGACCGTCTTTCCAGAAATTCCAGTGCCGGAAAAGCAGGTGGTCTGCCATGTGCGCCTGAATGACCCCGTTGTTTAGTCCTTCATTGATCTCCTTGTTGCAGGCATCATCCGCGCCGCATTCCGGGTAGACCTGACTCGTAAAGAGAAAACGTCGGCCATCCGGTAGCCAGGTCACGTTGCTCACGCCGGTGGAGATGTCGGTGAGCTTTTCCGGCTCTCCGCCGAACATGGGAAGACGCCAGGCCTGCGGGCCGTTTTCCCGGCTCGAAACGAACAACAGCCACTTGCCGTCGGGCGACCAGCGCGGGTGGGAATCCGAAGCGGGATTGTTGGTCAGCCGGCGCAGTCCGGAACCGTCCGCGTTCATCACGTAGATTTCCGAATTGCTCCTTCCCTCCTTCAGAGTAAACTCCGTGACCACAAACGCGATCCGCTTGCCGTCAGGAGAGATTTGAGG
>CAYQOI010000251.1:0-5737 GCA_964419085.1 uncultured Cytophagia bacterium
TTCGTGAATGCGGTACTGGGACCGCTCCCCACCGATGAACAGCGCCGGCCCGTCATACCTGGCATCCGGTGGCAGTCCAAACGCCGGCGCCTGCTCGACGAAGCGCCGCAGTTCCGGCAGGTTGCAGCGCCAGGCGTAGCCGCCGTCGTCCCGCCGCCGCAAGTTTTGCAGCAAAAACTGGCGGATCCTGATCTCTGGGATCCGTTCCGCCAACTGGTGCTCCGCGTCTGCCCGCTGCCGGACCTGCGAAAGGTCTACCGCGCACAGCGCCTCGAAGATCCACGCCATCCGGTCTATCTGTGACACCGGCGCGATGTCCACGACGATCAGTCCCAGCAGCCGGTCCGGATGCGCCACAGCGAAGGCCATGGCCGCCAGGCCGCCCATGGAATGGCCCACCAAATAGGCGCGTTCCAGCTTCTCGGCATCCAGCAACTCCAGGACGTCGTCCCGCAGGGCCTCGATGCTGTGCTCCCCGTGCGGCGATTCGCCGTGATTGCGCTGGTCCGGCACGAACACACGGAAGGAGTCACCCAACCTCCGGCCGATGGACTGCCAATTGCGCGCGGAGCCCAGCAGGCCGTGGAGGATGACCATCGGTGGACCGGTTTCCCCGAATTTCGTCACCTGGAGTCTCATCGGGCCCAATGTAGAGAAACGGGACGAAAATTGCCACCAAATTCCATTCTCAAGTTTGAGAAACTCAACGAATGCATTCCCAGATATGAGAAGACGAGTCGGATTCCCTGTGGGGGGCAGTCAGGGTTGCGTTTTGCAAAATCAATTACTTAGGCAAAGAACCGCCTTGCCCGCGTGGTGGCCCGCCGTTTGCAGAATCATGCATAAATCAGTCTCGCTTGAACCAAATACCCTCTTTTGGTCACGCTAACAAACCGGTCAATCACAGGAGAAGAATTCATGAAGCAGGAAAACACTTTTGCTTCGGCCAGGCCGTCTAAAATGACGTTCGGGCCGCGGCGTGCGCTTTACTTCGAGATTCCTACCGTCATCAAGGAAACGAAATTCAGCATCGGCAAGGGGCTGCAAAACGCGTTCGAAGAGCTCGACCTCATCTACCGCACCCTCTGCGGCGTGCTGTACAATTTCGTGCCCACCTCCGGGCATCCCGGCGGGAGCATCTCTTCAGGCCGGATCGTCGAAGGCCTCCTCTACTCCACCATGGCCTACGATTTTTCCAATCCCAACGCGGAGGACGCGGACATGCTGGTCTACGCCGCGGGACACAAGGCCATGGGACTGTACGCCATGTGGGCCTTGCGCGACGAGCTCATCCGCATCGGCCGGCCCGAACTTTTGCCGGAAGAAAATCTGCGGTTGCGGCTGGAGGACCTGCTTGGCTTCCGACGCAATCCCACCAACGACACACCGCTGTTCAAGGAGTTTCACGCCAAGACGCTGGACGGCCACCCGACGCCTGCAACGCCGTTCGTGCGCATCGCGACCGGAGCCAGCGGCGTGGGGGTGCCCGCGGCGTTGGGTCTCGCCACTGCGGCGCTGGACCTCTACCGTGAGGCCGCGCCCCGGGTTCACATCCTCGAAGGCGAGGGCGGGATGACGCCGGGCCGCGTGCATGAAGCTCTGGCCGCCGCAGCCACGGCCCGTCTGCCGAACGCAGTCCTCCATGTGGACTGGAACCAGGCCTCCATCGATTCCAACCATGTGTGCCGGGAAGGGGAGACGCCGGGTGAATACACCCAGTGGGACCCCGCGGAGCTGTGCTACTGCCACGATTGGAACGTTATTTTCGTGCCCAACGGCCGGGATTTCAAGCAGGTGCTTGCGGCACAGGAACTGGCGCTCACTCTGACCACCGACCAGCCCACGGCCATTGTCTACCGGACCGTGAAAGGTTGGAAATATGGCATCGAAGGCAGGGCTTCCCACGGCGCGGGTCACAAGTTTTGCTCCGAGGGGTACTACGCGTTCGTGCAGGAGTTCGAGAATTATTTCGACGTCATGTTTCCCCGCTTCAAGGGCGAGATGACGCCGGAGAACATCGAAAGGACGTTCTTCGACACGCTCATGGTGATTCGCCGGGTGCTGGAGAATCGACCAGAGCTCACACTTTTTGCTGCCAAGCAGCTTCTGGATGCGCAGGAACGGCTGCGCAGTCTCGACCGGCAGGTGGAGAAGTCCACAAAACTAACGGTGCTCTACGATTCGGCCGAGATTCGGGAAGAGCGCGTGCCGTCCGACCTGACGCTGAAGCCAGGGGAGGCGGTGACGCTGCGCGCAGCGCTGGGCAACGTTCTGGACGTGTTGAACCGGAAAACCGACGGCGCGATTTTCGGGGCCGCCGCAGACCTGTTGAGCTCCACCAGTGTGGTCAATTTGAATAAAGCCTTTCCGCAAGGCTTTTTCAATTCGGTGGAAAACCCGGACTCCCGGATCATCGCGGTGGGCGGGATCTGCGAAGATGCCATGGGCGCGTTCATGGCCGGGGTGTCGAGCTTCGGGCATCACATCGGCGTGACGTCTTCCTACGGCGCGTTCATCGGTGCGCTGGAACACGTCGCCGCCAGGCTACACGGCATCGGACAGCAGGCGAAACAGGCGATTCGAACCGAACCGTACAACACCTGGATCATGATCAACGCGCACGCCGGCGTGAAGACAGGCGAAGACGGACCCACCCATGCCGACCCGCAGGTGCTGCAGCTTCTGCAGGAGAATTTCCCTTCAGGAGTGCTGGTCACCCTCACCCCCTGGGACGCACAGGAGATGTGGCCGCTGGTGGTGGCAGGACTCAAAGCGCGGCCCGCCATCCTTTGTCCCTTCGTCACACGGCCGCAGGACAAGATTGTGGACCGGGAGGCGTTGGGGTTGCCGCCGGTCCAGGCCGCGATCAAAGGAGTCTACGCGTTTCGGCGGGCGGACCCCACTGCGCAGCAGCAAAACGGCACCGTCGTTTTACAGGGGAATGGCGTGGCGACGATTTTCGTGCAGGAAGTGCTGCCGAAACTTGATGAGCAAGGACTGAACCTGAACGTCTTTTACATCACCAGCGCGGAGCTGTTCAATCTGCTGCCCCCGGCGGAACAGGAGGAAATCTTCCCTGAAGCCTTGACCTACGAAGCCATCGGCATTACGGATTTCACCCTCCCCACCATGTACCGGTGGGTGCGCTCCAACGAAGGCCAGCGTCGCACGCTGCACTCCTTCCGCTCGGGACACTACCTTGGGAGCGGCCAGGCGCACAAGGTTTTGCAAGAGGCAGGGATTCATGCAGAGGGGCAACTGCAAACGATCCTGGAATATGCGCGCATGATGGAGAAGAAGACAAAAACCGGAAATGGCCATGTCCGCATCGAGCCCAACGCCCACAAAGAAAAAACCGGGGAGCGTGCGGAGAAGGTTTGGCTCACCTGCAGCGCCTGTGGCAAGCAGGTGGATCCGGATGAGTATTTTGCCGATGCAGTGCCGCCGAACGGCGAATTCTGCGCCGAATGTGAGCACCGGGAGGCCGGCCTCTGCGCGGAATGTCTGGCGTACTGGATGGGCCAGAATCTGGGCATCAAATTCTTCTGCGAGAGCTGCGCGGCGTAGCCTCTACTGCCGCCGCGGAGTCAGCTCTGGAGCGAGGACGGTGAAACGTGCCTTGCGGGCCGCGTTCCGGCCTGCAAGGCCGCGGTTCCTACCCTTCGTCCGGGCCATCGCAGCCCTGGGGCGGCCTGTCTCAGGGTGACCCTTGATTTCACTTCCTGTGGGTTTTCCGTTCATTCTTGGGCCCTCGGGGTAGCGCGTGCGGCCGCGGAACCGCAAGTGCATCAGGCGATTCTATAGCCAACCTTTTTACCACGATCACCTTGCACCTTAAGCAAATTATCCGTAACATAACTTTAACAGTATTTCTTGATGTATGAAATAGGAGGTCATGAGGAAATGGCAAGACGAACGATCAATGTCGGGGGGGAGTTGATTGAACTTCCCGACGTGAAAAAGGGCTGGATTTACCTGGTTGTCCTGGGTGCCCTGGCCCTGTGGTTTGTATTTTCCGGATTCTACACGGTCAACGCGGATGAAGTGGGCGTGATCCAACGCTTTGGAAAATACATGCGCACCACGGAGCCGGGGTTGCATTTCAAGCTGCCGCTGGGCATCGAGACGGTGAAGAAGGTCAGGGTGAAGAATGTCTTCAAGGAAGAGTTCGGTTTTCGCACGCTGGAAGCGGGAATTCGCACCCAATACTCGGCCGAAGGCTTCGAGGATGAGTCGCTGATGCTCACCGGCGATCTGAACTCGGCAGAGGTGGAGTGGATCGTGCAGTACCGCATCAAAGATCCGGTGATGTATCTGTTCAACGTGCGCAATGTTCAAGAGACCATCCGGGACGTCTCCGAATCGGTGATGCGGCAGGTGGTGGGAGATCACAGCGTCGACGAAGTGATTGTGCTGAGCCGCCAGGAAATCGAAACAGAGGTGCAACAACTCATCCAGCAGCTCCTTGACGATTTCGAGACCGGCATCGACGTGATCACCGTGAAGCTGCAGGACGTGAATCCGCCGGAACCGGTGCAGGCAGCGTTCAATGAAGTCAACGAGGCGCGACAGGAGAAAGAGCGCATCATCAACGAGGCGCTGAAGGCCTACAACGCGGTCATTCCTCAGGCGAAAGGAGAAGCCGAGCAGACCATCCGCCAGGCCGAAGGCTATGCGGCCGACCGCGTCAATCGGGCCAAGGGCGATGCGGAGCGCTTTCTCGATGTCTGGCGTGAGTACAATCGCGCCAAGGATGTGACCAAGCGACGGCTCTACATCGAGACCTTGCTGGACGTACTACCCAAGGTGCAAAACATCTACGTCATCGATGAAAAGCAGCAGGGACTCATTCCGCTGCTCGACTTCAAGGGAAAGGAGGTGGCGAAATGAAAGGATCAACCGTTGCGGGACTCGTGCTCGCGCTCATCGCGCTGATTCTGATTTCCAGCGCAACATATATTGTCGATGAAACCCAGCAGGCCATCGTGCTACAATTCGGTAAACCGGTGGGGGAGCCTATTCGCGAAGCGGGCTTGCACTTCAAGATGCCGTTCATTCAGACGGTGGTAAAACTCGAAAAACGCGTGTTGCAGTGGGACGGAGACGAAAACCAGATCCCCACCTCGGACAAGAAGTACATCTGGGTGGACACCTTCGCTCGCTGGCGCATCGTGGATCCTTTGAAGTACTACCAGTCCGTGCGCAACGAACGCAATGCGCAGAGCCGCCTCGACGACATCATCGATAGCGCGACCCGGAATTTCATATCGGAAAACTTGCTCATCGAGGCGGTCCGCAACTCGAACCGGAAGTTGAAAACCACTCTGGCGGAGCAGCAGCTCTTCGGCGGCGAAGCCGTTGCTCAGGAGATCAAATTGGGTCGTGAGGGCATCCAGGCACTTATTCTGGAACACGCGAAGCAGTCCATGCCCGAGTTCGGCATCGAGCTTCTGGATGTGCGCATCAAACGGGTGAATTACATCAAGGAAGTGCGCGAAAAGGTCTACGAGCGGATGATTTCGGAACGGAAACGCATCGCTGAGAAGTTCCGTTCTGAGGGCCAGGGCCGAAAGGCGGAAATCGACGGGCAGCGGCAGAAAGAACTCCAGATCATCACCTCGCAGGCTTACCGCAAAGCGCAGGAGATCAAGGGAAAAGCGGAGGCCGAGGCAACCAAGATCTATGCCAACGCCTACGGTCGCGACCCGGGATTCTATTCCTTTTTGAAGACCCTGGA
>CAYQOI010000252.1:0-5716 GCA_964419085.1 uncultured Cytophagia bacterium
TGGACAGCCCCATCTTAGCCTTGAAATAGCACGACATGAATGTCGTTTTACGAAAGTAAACACTTGCGGACTTTTGGCCGGACACTAATGATCCGGGTTAAGTAAACCGAGTCTGTTTTCCGCCTCCCGCACGTCTTTGAGAAAAGCGTGAGCGTTTTTGGTTGAAAACGCCGGCAGAAACGCGTACATTCTTCTGTCTTTTCCAAGCTTTTTCCCACCAGCCGGAATCGGCGGTTGTCCGCTGGTTCCGGAAACTGACGTAAAGGTTGCACAAAAATTGGAGGTCGGAATGAACGCAGACTTGTGCCGTGCGAGCATCGCGAACAGAATCGGTTGTGTTCTGGGCTTGTTTTTTCTTTCCTTCGCGCTGCCCCTTCAGGCGCAGAAACTCGACATGGACAAACTCCAGGGGATGAAGGCTCGCAGTATCGGGCCGGCAGGTATGAGCGGTCGGGTTACCGCCATCGACGTGGTTCTGAAACATCCCGAGATCATCTACGTGGGCACGGCTTCCGGCGGATTGTGGAAGTCCACCAGCGGCGGGGTGAACTGGAAGCCGGTGTTCGATGACCAGCCGGTGGCCTCCATCGGGGCTATCGCCATCGACCAGAGGAATCCCGACGTGGTCTGGGTAGGCACCGGCGAGGGCAATCCCCGCAACAGCCAGACCAGCGGCAACGGCGTTTACAAAAGCCTCGACGGAGGCAAGACCTGGAAGCATTTGGGTCTCGACAAGACGCGCGTCATCCACCGCTTGCTCATCGATCCTTTCGACCCGGATGTGGTGTACGCGGCCGCGCTGGGTTCCGCCTGGGGTGAGAATCCCGAACGCGGGGTCTACAAGACCACAGACGGCGGCAAGACGTGGAAAAAAATTCTTTATGTGGATGAAAAGACCGGGGCCGCAGACCTGGTGATGGACCCCTCTAATCCCAACAAGCTGTTTGCGGCCATGTGGCAGTACCGGCGCTGGCCGTGGTTTTTCAAGTCCGGTGGGCCGGGGTCGGGTCTGTACGTCACCGTGGATGGCGGGGAAACGTGGGAAAAGCGAACGCACGAAGATGGCTTACCGAAAGGTGAGTTGGGCCGCATCGGCCTGGCCGTGGCCCCGAGCCGTCCGGAGATCGTCTACGCGCTGGTGGAAGCAAAGAAGAACGCGCTCTACCGCTCCGAAGACGGCGGCGACAAATGGAAGAAGGTGTCGGACAAGAAGATCGGCAACCGGCCTTTCTACTACGCGGACATCTTCGTCGACCCCTCCAACGAGAACCGCATTTACAATCTCTATTCGGTGGTGGATGTCAGCGAAGACGGCGGCAAGACGTTCAAGAATCTGGTGCCGTGGCGGAAGGTTCATCCGGATCACCACGCATTTTGGATTCACCCCAACGACCCGAACTTCCTCATCGACGGCAACGACGGCGGCATGGCCATCTCACACGACCGGGGTAAGACTTGGCGCTTCGTGGAGAATCTGCCGCTGGCGCAATTCTACCACATCAGCGTCGACATGCAGACGCCGTACAACGTTTACGGCGGGATGCAAGACAACGGCTCGTGGCGCGGTCCCAGCCAGGTCTGGCGGGTCGACGGCATTCGCAACGCGTACTGGGAGGAGGTTTCTTTCGGCGACGGCTTCGATGTGGTGCCGGACCAGAGCAGCCCGCGCTACGCGTTCGCCATGTCGCAAGGCGGTTGGCTGCGCCGGGTGGATTTGCAGACCGGCGTGCAGAAGCTGATCCGGCCGGTTCATCCCGAAGGCGTTCAGCTCCGCTTCAACTGGAACGCCGGCATCGCCGCGGACCCGTTCGACCCCAACACCATCTACTTCGGCAGTCAGTTCTTGCACAAGAGCACCGACCGGGGCGACACCTGGCAGATCATTTCTCCCGACCTCACCAGCAACGATCCGGAAAAGCAGAAGCAGCTGGAGAGCGGCGGCCTGACTTACGATGTCACCGCGGCAGAGAACTTCACCACAATCGTGGCCATCGCACCGAGTCCGGTGCAGCAAGGGGTGATCTGGGTGGGGACCGACGACGGCAACGTGCAGCTCACTCGCGATGGCGGCAAGACCTGGACAAACGTGGTCAAGAACATCAAAGGCGTGCCGGAGGGGACCTGGGTGCCGCAAATCCGCGCTTCTACCTACGCCGCGGGTGAGGCGTTTGTGGTATTCGACAACCACCGGCGCAACGACTGGACGCCGTACGTTTACCACACCACAAACTTCGGCAAATCGTGGAAACGGCTGGTCGACCCGGACGAGGTCTGGGGGTACGCGCTCGCGGTGGTGCAGGACCCGGTTGAACCCAAACTGCTTTTTCTGGGGACCGAATTCGGGCTCTACATCTCCATCGATGCCGGAGCCCACTGGACCAAATGGAAACCCGGTTACCCAACGGTTTCCACCATGGACCTGGCCATCCAACCACGGGACAACGACCTGGTGGTGGGCACGTTCGGTCGTGCGGCCTACATTCTCGACGACATCCGGCCGTTGCGCGAGCTGGCAAAGGCCGGACCGGCCTTGTTGGAGAAGCCGGTTCACCTCTTCGACATCCCGGACGCGTTCCTGGTCAGCCGAAAGCAGGCCCCCGGGACGCGTTTCGTCGCGGAAGCCGAGTTCTCAGGGGAGAACCGGCCGTACGGTGCGCTGATCACCTTTGTGTTCAATCGCGACACCACGCATGCAGCCGCAGAGTCCGCGGAGGCGAAACCCGAGTCAGAGGGGAATGGCGCTTCGGATGCCACTTCAGAGTCGGATAGCGTCAAGGTGGAAATCCTCAAGGACGGCCAGGTGATCCGGACGTTTCGCACCGAGGTGAAGCCCGGTCTGAATCGCACCCACTGGGATCTCAAGCGCCGCGGTGTGCGCCCGCCCGACAAGCCCAAGCCCAAACCCGATGCGCCGGAGCCGGCCGGGCCGGAGGTGCTGCCGGGGACCTACACCGTGCGAATCAGCAACGGAGCGGAGCGAGATTCTGCACAGGTGAAAGTGGTGTTCGACCCGCGACTGGACATTCCCTTGAGCGACATGCAGGCCCGCAACGCCCTGATCGAGCGCCTGATGGCGGAGGTGAAGGTCGCTACGGAAGCGGCAGACCGACTTCGTGCGGCGAAAAAGACCATCAAGGCCATCGACGAGCGCATCAAGGAACGGGAGGATGAACAGGCGAAGCAGGTCAAGGAAAGGGGCAAGGCGCTGCAAGATTCGCTCAAAGCGCTGAGCGAGCTGCTCTTTCCCAAAAAGGTACAGGGCATCCGCACCGACCCCACCGTCGTAAGCGCACGGCTGAATCGGGCGTTTTCTTACCTGCGTTCCTCCTGGGAGGCACCGAAAGAGACCGAGCAGCTCATCGTAAAGCAGGCGGAGACTGCGCTGAAGGAGGTGGTGTCGAAAGTGAATGCCTTTTTTGCGGAGCAGTGGGCGGCGTACCGGCAGTTGGTGGAGCAGGCCGGCGTCTCCTTTTTCGAGCCGTACGAGCCGCTGCGCGTGGGGGAATGAGCCGAGCTAACCGCGAAATGGAGCTTGCTGGCAAGAAAAAATAAAACCCTTTGAAAGGTTCCAACCCTTTCAAAGGGTGCAGAGGCCTAAGACTTCGTGCGAGCCCGCGCCGAAAGGTTCCCCCCGGCGCGGGACGCCCGTTTTTTCCTCAGCGTGAAGAGCTCTGGCGGCTTTCTGCTTTTCCGTCTGGACTAGGATGCCGAATCCGCGTCCGCCGGCTGCTCCGACACCTCCTGGGCGTGCAGGTAGGCGTTCGGGTCGTGTTGCAGCGCACCTTCCGGCAGCCATTCCCACATGGGCCCGAGGTCGCGTTTGATCCACTCCACGTAAAACTGCGGCAGTTTGGTGGTCTCCTGCTCGAAGAAAGCTCTGAGCTCCTTGTCGGTTTCCAGGCGGTTCCTCAGCATGCCGTAATAGCGCGCCCGCCCGATTCCCTGCGCAGAGCGGCCGCGCAGCACATTGAGCCAGCGCCACAAGCTCGGCCGAATCGCCTTGTAGCGGTTTCTGACCGCGCGCCACGAGAACGTGTATCGGTTCAGGTCCACCATGTATCCGAAGAATTCCGACCAGGTGTAGTTCTTGGGCTTGACATTCATCGCGTGCTGGGTGTTGAGAAAATGAAACGGAACCGGGAGCACGCGATTCTCCCTTTGGTAGGTGAGGTTAAGCGGCGCGGCCTGGCCGAAAGCCGACAGCAGACAATAAGCCGGATAGGCGCCGGGCGCGAGGTCCACAAATCGCTTGGTGCACTCAAACGGGTCGGGTCCCTCGTCGCTGTCGAGACCGAACACGAAATTCGCCTGTAGATAGGGAATGTAGCTCATCACCAGGTTGATGTGCTCCGCGACCTGCCGGACTTTCTCCATACCGCCCTTTTTCCCGGATTTGGATTTGTTGCCCATATCGTACCAGGATTCGATCCCCGGCATGATGACCTTGAAGCCATTCCGCTGCAGCCGCTTGAGATTGGGCTCCGACAACAGGGCCAGACTGCTCTCGGCGTAGAAGTCGATGCTGTTGGGCGGCACCGCCTCTTCGATCATATCGAGATAGTCGTTGAACCGGACGCCGAAATTGGGGTCGTGCCAACCCACCCGCGGACGTTTGAATTTGGTCAGAAGAAAGCGCAGGTCTTCCTTCATGGTGTCGAAATCCATGGGTTGAAAGGCCACCACCGAATCGATGCAGAAGCTGCAGGTGTATGGACAGCCGAGGCTTCCCAGCATATTGACCACCTGGTAGCGTGCGGCCTTTTCCAGTGCCAGTTGGATGAAGCTCCAGCGTTCCCGCACACTTGGCAACGCCGTGGGTTGCTGACTTGCGGAAACGTACACACCGACGGGATATTGCCTGGCGCAATCTTGCAAAACATCTCGGACTACCGTTTGGTCGGTGAACCCGAACACATAATCGAAATACTTCACGGCGTCTTGCGGGTAGCACCGAGCATGCGGTCCGCCGAGTGCGGTCGCCGCGCCCTGTGTATGATAAAAATGACTCAGGCTGTAGGCCAATTGGGCAGCCTGAGAGAATGCGCAAATGAAAACCAGGTCACAATTCTGGGGTAGGTCATCCGGCAGTTTCTCGAAGCCGGTGAAACACATGTAGTCCACCTGATGCCCTTCTTGTTGGCACCACGCGGCCACCGCCTGCGGCATGATCGCGGCAAAGTTCGCGTTCATGACCCGCGCCCAGATGGAACTGGAAGAGGAGTGAGTTACAAGGTCAACGATACCGATACGTAGCCTTCGCATAAAGCCCTCGCCAGATTTGTTTTAAAAAATATGTGGAGGCGCCAACTCGCGCCCACTTTTCGCTTTTGAGGTTTTCCGTAAGGTCTGGACGGCGTGACCGTCTGTGGATTACAAGACCACAGCGGCCGTCGTCCGGCTGGTTCGGAACGGCCGTCGTTTCGCCACAAGTTGGCGTGGCAGCACTTCAGCCGCTCTCGTCTCGCCCACAAACAGGCGAGCACCCTATCTTGAGGATGGGTCTTTGCAGGCCATCCTCCCTCCTTCGATGTAACTGTGGATTACTATAATTAAACTTTCTTGGAGGAAAATCGCAACCAAAAACTGCAGATTTATGATAAAGCTTCATGAGTGTCCGGTTGCGTTTTGAAAATGAGCGTTTGCGAATGGCACGGGGCTGTCCAAAAAGTGTAGTCCCCAGAACGTAAGGGGCTGTCCAAAAAGTCGGGCTTTTCTG
>CAYQOI010000253.1:0-5703 GCA_964419085.1 uncultured Cytophagia bacterium
GCGAGTCTTTCTGAAGGCTGTAGAAATCGAAGAAGGTGAGTTCCGGTTCCAGCATACCCATGCAGGTGTGGAGGTCGGGTCCACCGAGATCTGCGTCCACCATCACGACTTCGTGGCCCATGGAGGCCAGGCCCACACCGATGGAGGTGGTGAGCACCGTTTTGCCGACCCCGCCTTTGCCGCTGGCTATTGCGATGACCTTGCCGGGAGGCCGGTTGTGTTTGCCGTTTCCCGATTCAAACAGCGGCCTGAGTTTTTCCAGCTCGCCGGCCGCCACCCAGTCGTCCAACTCCTCACTCCAGACCAGGTCGTCCGGGGAAAAACTGCCTTCTTTGACCAAATCCTTGATCTCTTCGGGTGTGACTGGTCCGAATTCCGTCTCGTTGACTTTCAGAAAAAGGCCATCCATTGCATGCATCCCCGTGTTTAGATTTGTGGTTCCGGTTTCATGGGCAGATTCGGTTTACAGTCGATAGTACAATCTGGTCAGCGTTCTTCCGATAAAAGTGGGCGCCAGCACGTCGTCCCGGACCATTCGAAAAACCGGGAGCAGACTGGAGCTGCCACCCAGAAGTCGGGTCAGGAAGCAGTTTGGCTGGGGATCCGCGATGGGAACCTCCGGTTGAGGTGTCGGCTGGGGTTCGCTCACTGCCTCCAACGCCTGAACTCGTCCTTCCCCTTCGATGTTATCGTCACCTGTGCCGAGATCTTTTGCGTAGGTTTCCAGTCTGGCTTTCACCTCCGCCGGGGTGATTCCTGCGTGTTCGCGTTTGACCAGCAGTCCGATGCCTGCAGCCAGTGGGGTCGCCATGCTGGTGCCGGAAAGCTCCACGTAGTACGGGTCGATCACCCGGCCCAGTTCGGTGTTTTTGGCCCGGCCCGCGATAATCTTGACCCCCGGCGCGACGATGTCTGGCTTTTCATACCCGTCCAGCGTCGGTCCGCGGGAGCTGAATTCAGCGACCTGGTCGCTGTCATCGGAAGCTCCCACCGTGATCACCTTTGGCGAGACGCCGGGCGTGCCGATTGTGCGCGCACCAGGACCGCTGTTGCCCGCGGCGCAGAAGACCGCGATCCCCTGGTCCACGGCCGCCTCGCACATGACCTGCAGAATGTCTTTGATGCGGGGCAGGGCTGTTCCGCCCAGGCTGAGGGAGATGACATCGACGTTTTGCTCCGCCAGCCAGTCGATGCCGTCCGCGATCATCGACGCGCTGCCGCTGCCATCGGAGCGCAGCCCCTTGGCCATGTACATTTTGGCCTCTGGTGCGGCACCCGCGTAGCGGCCGTCTGATTTGCTGCCATCCCCGATGGCGATGGTCGACACGTGCGTGCCGTGGCCGTTGCCGTCAAAATCCCCCTCGCCGGTAAAATCCGTGGTCGCGATGACCCGACCCGCCAGGTCCGGGTGGTCTTTGTCCACCCCGGTGTCGCAGATGCCCAGCACCATGCCGTCCCCGCGGTTCGGCCGCTCCCAGACCCGTTCGATCCCCACCAGGGGACGGGCTACATCGAGACAGTGGTGAACATCGAAATCGTCGTACATTTCCTTGAGCGTGAACGGTTCCAGCATGGTGCGCATGGATTCCAGACTGAGGCTTTGGACGTCCGGCACTTCGATTTTGATGATGTTGGTCAGTTTGTAGCGTTTCAAGACTTTGATGCCTTTGGCCGAGACCCTGTTTTCGAGCTCCTCCGGTGTGACGTCTTCTTCGAGACGGATGAATTTGATCATTTTCCCTCCATTAGAATTGGAATTGAGACGGGCCGTCCGCGAAGCCCACCACGCTGAGAATCAGGTCGGCCGGAAATCGAGTCTCCAATATAAAAGATCTGGCCGAAAGTGTCAAGAACTGTCGCGATGTTGCGAAAGTTTGACAAACAGCTTTTTCTTTGGGCGAAATTCATGGGCTCTGGAGTTGTGCTTTTGCAAAAAAGATCATAAATTGTGGGCAATCAACACCACTCACCAGCAGGTAAAACCCATGGCACTGATCCAACGAATTCTCGAAACCGCACTTTACGTGGCCGACATCGACACCGCGGAACAATTCTACCGCGAGCTGTTCGGCCTTGTACCGTATTCCAAAGACCCACCTCGTCACCTGTTTTTCAAGGTCGGCGACGGGATGCTGTTGCTTTTCAACCCGGAGGAGAGCCGCAAAGCGGGCACGGTACCCTCGCACGGCGCGGTGGGCGAAGGTCACGTGGCGTTTAGCATCACGCACGCGCAGCTCGAATTCTGGCGGAATCGACTCGGGCAACTTGGCATCGCTATCGAGCAGGAACATACGTGGCCGTCCGGCGGTCATTCCATCTACTTCCGCGACCCGTTCGGGAACTCCCTGGAGCTGGCCACCCCGGACACCTGGCCTTGAGGGCTACCGGGGTGCACGAAGAGCTGGTTTCGGTTTCACTTGACTTTCTGCTGATTTTTGTTAATATGTTTTGACAGGTGTGGAGAGTTCTTTGCCGGTGCCGATAATCAAGTAAACATTGGATTTAGGTCTGATTCTGGTTAGAAACGGATGAACACTTTTGGCTCGACTCCTTCCACTGAATTTTTCTAATCTGATTTTCTATTCAATTTTTCTCTCCTTTGGGCGTCAAAACGCCTCTGGGGTACAAAGGCGGCGAGAGTTGGAATAATCTTTGCGCTTTCTGCTATACACTATTATATAGGGACACGGTTTCGGAAAATGCGGATGCGCTTCAGGCAAAAAATCAACATAGGGTTGACATGCGGTTTATGGTTACTGTCGCATTTTTGCGATCCCGGTGTCGCGCAAACGAACAATTATGACACGACGCTTTTTCCTACCCCTGCGATTCTCGAACCCAATGTGCAGTTCTGGGAGGATGTTTACAGCCGCTACTCCGAGCGAGAGGTCATCCTTCACGACGCCGAAACGCTGAACATCATCTATGATGTGGTCAATCTCGATTCGCTGTTTCACGGCGTGCAGGTGAGCGACCGGCTGCTGTGGAAGAAAGTCGAGTTGATCAAAAAGGGGTACAAGTCGACTCTGCTGCGGCTGGCACGGAAACGCCATCTCGATTTGAGCGCCTTGCGCGGGAAGGAGAGGCGGGTCGCCTCCCTCTTCGGCGCGGAGCTGAATGCGAAACGGCTGCGCCGGGCCGCGAAGAACATTCGAGCACAGAGCGGGCTCAGAGAACGGTTTCTCCTCGGGCTGAAGCGCTCCGGCCTTTATCTCAGCAAAATGCGGGAAATCTTTCAGGACGCCGGCCTCCCGCTGGAGCTGCTGGTTTTGCCGCATGTGGAGTCCTCTTTCAACTACGCCGCGTATTCCAAATTCGGTGCAGCCGGGGTGTGGCAGTTTACCCGCTCCACCGGTCGACATTTTCTCCGCATCAACTACGAGGTGGACGAACGTCTGGATCCCATTCGTGCCACGGAAGCGGCGGCCAAACTGTTGCAGCACAACTACGAGGAACTGGGTTCCTGGCCGTTGGCCATCACCGCGTACAATCACGGGCTGTACGGCATGAAACGCGCCCGCCGGAAGTACGGCGATGACCTGGGACGGATTATCCAGCACTATCGCAGCCGGAGTTTCGGATTTGCCTCGCGAAACTTCTACGCGGAATTTCTCGCCGCGCTGCACATCGCCACTAATTACAAAGCCTATTTCGGCGAGATCGAGTTTCAGCGCCCGCGGCGCTACATTTCGTTTACCCCGCCGGACTACGTGAGCGTCCGGGGACTGTTGAAGGAGTTGCACATCAGTCTGGAGGAGTTCGCCCAATTCAATCCTGCCCTGCGCAAGCCGGTTTTGCACTCCAGAAGACGCATCCCGAAGAACTTCGAGCTCCGGATTCCTTACCAGGAAGGGCTGGATGTTCAAGCGCTTTACGCCCGGATTTCACCCGAATTGAAATTCGACCGGCAGGTGCGTCCCAAATGGCACAAGGTCCGAAGAGGCGAGAATCTCAGCAGCATCGCCAGGCGTTACCGCGTAGCCGTCGGGGACCTGATGGCCGCCAACGACATCCGGAATCCCCACCGGATTTACGTGGGACAAAACCTTCAGATTCCCGGCCCGAACCGCGGCCGCCGTCGTTCCGCTCTGGTGGAAGCCTCTCTGGTAACGGAAGGAGCACGGCGGGGTATTCTGGATGTCGCGCCTGCTGAAGCTTCTCCCGCAGCCGATGTGGCCGTCACGCCTAAAACCCATGCGGCACCCAGAACCAACGCGTTGCCGGAAGTCGATTATGTTTCCGCCCGCACCGGCAGCGTTGGCGATGTCATCGTTCCGCATTCCGAGGCGCTGCGACGGGTCGACGAGCAGAGATTCAAGCGCGAAGCGGCCTCGGTGGAAGAGGTGATGGCGATGGCCCTTCCCGGCCACCATGTGGTGATGACCCGGGACATGGTGGTGCGCGTGGTGAAACCGCAGCACCCGCTGCCGACGGAGCGCGGGGAGTGGGAAGTCGCCTTTCCTGAGAACGGGCAGGTGAGGGTGGAGGCCGATGAGACCCTGGGACATTTCGCCGACTGGCTCGACGTCCCCACCTGGAAGCTGCGAAGAATCAATGGCCTCTCCTACGCTCAACCTTTGCAACTGGGTCAGCGGCTCTGGCTGACTTTCGAGAACGTGACGCCGGAAGAATTTCATCAGCGACGTGTGGAATATCATCAGGGAATCGAAGAGGACTTCTTCCGCAACTTTACCGTCGATGGGGAGCAGACCTATGTCGTCCAGCCGGGGGACAACATCTGGCTCATCTGCAACCATCGGTTCGGTTTGCCGTTCTGGCTTATCCAAAAATACAATCCGCAGGCGGATTTGGCAAATCTTGTAGCAGGTCAGGAACTGGTGATCCCGACCGTGTCATCGCATTTTCCCACCGAAATTCTCGAAGAATGACCACCGGCGCGGATTCAAGGCTTAAACCGCACCGCATCTACATCCGACTGCTGGAAAGGAGCGTATGACCGGGCTCAGCGCAGGCGTGATCAAACGAGTACTCGATAACGGGCTGACCGTTCTGGTGAAGGAACGGCATTCCGCGCCGGTGGTGGCCATCTACACCTACGTCAAGGCGGGGTATTTGAATGAGCCGGATGAGCTCGTGGGCATCTCCCATCTCATGGAGCACATGTTTTTCAAGGGGACACAGAAACGGGGCCCGGGCGAGATCGCGCGGGAGACCAAAGCGCTCGGGGGCTATCTCAACGCCAGCACGATCTATGACCACACGCTGTACTACACCGTTTTGCCGGCGCAAAATTTCGCCCGCGGATTGGAAATCCAGGCGGACGCGTTGATGCACCCTGCTTTCGACCCGGTGGAGCTGCAGCGGGAGACCGAAGTGGTCATCCAGGAGGCCAGGCGCAAGCTTGACACGCCGGCCGCGGTGGCCCGGGAAAAGCTGCTGGAGTTGGCTTTCACTCGCCATCGCATCCGCCGCTGGCGCATCGGGACGGAAACGGGCTTGCGCTCGTTCCGGCGGGAGGACTTTCTCACGTTTCACCGGAATCTCTACCGGCCGGAAAATATCATCCTGGTGATTCTCGGCGACGTTTCCGCCGAAGAAGCATTCGCTCAAGTGGAACGACACTACGCGGACTTTCCCAGAGGCAGGCTGGTCAAAGAGGCTTCCCCACCGGAACCGCCTCAGCATGAATTCAAGTACAGCTTCCGCCGCGGTGACTTGCAACAGGGCCACCTGGCCCTGGGG
>CAYQOI010000254.1:0-5699 GCA_964419085.1 uncultured Cytophagia bacterium
GTAAACAAGTTGTGGGCAAGGACCAGCTTTTGCAAAGGGGGCTTTTTGGACAGCCCCTGTTACGGCTCACGTCCAAAACCAGGTCACAGTTGAAATTCCGTGTGTAATCGGCCTTTGGTTTCTAAACACTTGCGGACACTGTTTTGCTCTTTTAACCGGACACGAATGGTTTTCATTCTAAAAGAATCTTTTTGGCAAACAACGCCTTAAACAGCAAACAAGACCCCTCCTGAGTGACGAGGTCGCAGTAATCGACCAATTTGTGAATTACCCAGGCTAAACAAAAGATCGAAAACGACCATTACATTTTTCGATTTTTCCTCTCTTTATAAACGAAAGAATTCCTTTTTTTCCTTTCACACTTCAAGGCATACTTAGCACATGATCGAAAAAACGGACGAGATACTCGATTTACTTTTGGACGAATCGTTCCAGCGCTGGCTTTCTGGCCAGGCGACCGAAGAGGAAGAGCAAGACTGGAACAAATGGCTACAGGAATCACCGAGCAATCCGCGTAAGCTCGCCGAGGCGCGGCGCGTGTGGCGAGCGGCAAAATTCAGGACCACATCTGAGCCAGAGGTGGGGCGGGAATGGACGAATCTCGCCTGCCGTTTGAACCTGAACGCCGCATCAAGCGAGACCGCGGTCGAGCAACCCAGCAGGGCCGAGTGGGCTTACCCGCAGCGGCAGCGCCGCGAATCCTGGATGCGCTTTGCCACTGTGGCCTTTGCCGTGGCCGTGCTGGCCTTCATCTTCATCCGTGTGCTGTCACCGTGGCGCTCCGGCGGTCCGAACAGCGCACAACTCCAGGCCATCTCCACCGATTACGGACAACGGGCCACCATCAATTTGCCTGACGAGACGACCATTATTCTCAACGCCAACTCGACTCTCCGCTACCCAGCGGTCTGGAAACCGGGTACGAGCCATCGGTTCGAGCTCTCAGGGGAAGCCTATTTCGATGTTGAAAACCTGAAGCGACATCCCGGCGAGGCGTTCGTGATCTTCACGCATGACGGAACGGTGCGGGTAACCGGAACGCGCTTTGTCGTGTACGATCGCGGGGAAGGGACGCGTGTGGTGGTGGCTGAGGGCAGTGTGGCGGTGAAATCCGCGCCGGCCCAAAGCACCGAACAGGTGCACGAGGTGGACGTCAAACCCGGACGCCTGCTGCATTTCAAGCGAGGCAGCAGCGAGCTTACTCCCCGGCAGGTCGCCATCGAGCCGTACATCACCTGGTGGCAAAAGCAATTCGTTCTACAAAGGACACCGTTCAAAGAGATCGTGCAGCGTCTGGAAGAGACCTACGGCGTCCGAGTGAAGGTAATGGATGAGCGCCTCCTGCGGCGGACACTTTCCGGCACCATCGAAAACCAGAGCATCGTTACGGTAACCGACGCGCTTGCGACGGCGCTAAAAGTTCCTGTGACCAGAGAGGGTCAAGTGATCATTTTCGGCCGTTCCCCGTTTCGAAAGCATTGAAACGGGTTGAAACAAATCGGGAATCACAGACCAAACCGTACAAAAACGGAAGGAGGTTTTATGCGACCCATGAGATTCATGCTACTGGTTTGTCTCATCGGCCTGGTTGTAACCAACGGATACAGCCAGGAGCTTGCGGCAAAATCCGTTGACAAGCGCATCATCCGGCAGGCCGCTGAGCAGTATGTTCCAATGGGGGAGGCGCTGGCCAACCTGGAGAAGGTGTTTGATGTGCACATTGTCTACGACGACGAGGTCATCCAAGGCAAAACGGCCCCGTTGCTCGCTTCCAGCACGAAGAATCTCCAGGAGGCGCTGCGACTTGTTCTCGGGGAAGCCCCCATCACGTATAAGAAGATCGGTAGGAGAACCGTGGTCTTGCAGCCGATGGAGCTCCCGCAGCCCGCACCCGCGCCGGCCGGTGGCACCATCAAAGGAAAGGTGACCGACGAGACCGGCGTCGGCCTTCCGCTGGCTCAAGTCTTGATCGAGGGCACCAACCTGGGCGACGCCGCGGATGACGACGGCAACTATGAAATCACCAACGTGCCGCCTGGGACCTACACGCTCTCCACCCGTGTGATCGGTTACAAGACCATGAGTGCCCAGGTGACCGTCAATGCCGACGAGGTGGTCACGCAGGACTTTTCGCTGGCTTCCGACATCTTGTCCATGGATGAGGTAGTCACCACAGCCACGCGCAGTCCGGTCCAGAAAAAATCCTCCAGTGTGGCGATCACGACCATGTCTCCCAAAGAGATCAGTCAGGCCGCACCGCGCAGCACCGCGGATCTATTGAAAGCCATTCCTGGTTTCTACGTGGAGAGTTCCGGTGGTGAAGTGGGCGGCAACCTGTTCGCCAGGGGCTTGCCCGCAGACGGGTCGTTTCGCTATGTGGCGCTGATGGAAGAAGGTATGCCGGTTTATGACTCTACCGAGTTGTTCTTCATCAACGCGGACATCTTTGTGCGGGTGGACGCCAACATCGAGCGGGTCGAGGCCGTGCGGGGCGGCAACGCTGCGCTCTTCGGCAGCAACGCGCCCGGCGGCGTGATCAACTTCATCAGCAAAACCGGCGGCCCGATTCTCAGCGGCACGGTCAAGGCCGAGGCCGCCACCGACGCGCTCAACCGGTACGATTTCAACATCAACGGCCCGTTGGCGGAGAATCTGTTTTTCAGCATCGGCGGCTTTTACCGCTTCGACGACGGCGTTCGCGATCCTGGTTTTCCGTCTTCCAAGGGCGGTCAGGTGAAAGCGAATTTCACCAGAATATTCGACAACGGCTACTTCAAGGTATACGGCAAGTATCTCAACGATAGCAACATCTTCTATCTGCCGGTGCCCATCGAGGCGGACGTTCGCGGAGACAAGCAAGTCCTGACCACCGACTTTGTGCCGGGCTTCCCCGACGACGGGACCCTGACCACGGCCGAGGCGAACCTGCTGCGTGTGCCCATGCCTAATCTGGCCGGGGGCATCGCAGGTGAATTCACCATGCCGCTGGAGGACGGCCAGAAACAGATCGGGGGTTCGGTGATCGCAGATTTTGGTTTCGAACTGCCCAACGATTGGAGCATCCAGAACACCGCGCGCGTGATGTCCATCAGACAGACCTGGAACGCGGTGGTCCCGTTCACCTTCCAGTCGTTTGACGACCTGGCACAGAACGCGTTGACCAGCACGCCCGGCGGCGCCAGCGTGGACATTTCCTTCGTGAACCACGAAGGAAATCCCGTCGCAGAATCGGAAAACGGCCTGGCGCTCACCGCGGGTCTGTGGCATGTGAACAAACCCCTGTCGGATTTCTCCAATCAGCTTCAGGTGAAGAAAAAAGTCGAGGACCACACTTTCACCCTGGGCACGTACTTCGGTCACTACACCGCCGACAATTTCTGGTTCTGGCAAAACATCCTCACCGATGTCCGCAACCGTCCGAGATTGCTGAACGTGGCAGTCAAAGATGCAGCAGGCAATGTGATTCGGCGCGTCACCGACAACGGCTTCCAGCAGTACGGCTCCCTCTACGACCACGGCCAGGGGAATGTCTCCATCGCGTCGTTTTTTGCCGGGGCGAATCTCAAGGCCAGCGAGCGCTTGCTTCTGGACATCGGGTTCCGCTATGAGCACGACACGTTCAAGCAGGCTTCGGAGAATACCAAGGCCTTTGACTTGATCGGCGGCACCACCGATGCGCATAAAGGCGTGCTGTGGGGAGACGGCACCTTCCAACGCGGCACCCAGGATTTCGACGAATGGGCCCTCTCCGGCGGAGCAAACTACAAAGTCAACGAGAATGTCTCCGTTTACGGCCGGGCAAGCCGGGGGTACAAGATGCCGATCCTGGACAACTACCTCTTCGGGCCTCAGGCCAATCTCGACGCAGAGCAACTCATCCAGGGTGAAGGGGGCGTGAAGGTCGGCACACCCCAATTCGGTCTTAACGCGGTGGTCTACGCGCAGCAGCTCAAGGATTTCCCGAGCCAGGATGCCCGTGTCGACCCTGAGACCGGAGAGACCGTATTCGAGACCGCGTTCGTCGGAAAAGCCCGGACCTTCGGCGCGGAAATCGAGGCAGTGGTTGCTCCGGCACCGGGACTCCGGCTGAACGGAACGTTCACACTACAGGATCCCAAGTACACCAATTTCATCGAAGGCGGGCAGGACTTCTCCGATAATCGCATCCGGCGCATTCCTCGAGTGCTGGCTAATCTTTCTGCCTCCTACACCCGGGAAGGCTTTACCGGGAACATCAATTGGAAATTCGTCGGACAGCGCTGGGCGAACAACGCCAACAACATCGAACTGCAAGAATTTGGCGTGCTGAACTTCGGTGCTTCGTACCGCTTCAAAGGCGGGTTCGTCGTGGGCTTCGACCTGTTGAACGTCCTCGACGGCGACGGACTCACCGAGGGCAATCCGCGCACCGACGAATCCGGCCGCTTTGTGAACGGCCCGGCCCTGGCCCGGCCGATCCTGCCGAGGAGATTTGCGGCCTACCTCGGATACGACTTCTGAGATTTCTCGCTTTGGGCAGCGAGCGCACCGGCGGTTGAACATCACCCGCAGGTGAATAATTCTGCCGGTGCGCTTGTTTTCCCTGTTAAGACATCTTTCGTCCCCATGGGCCGGTCCGCAGATCGCATTTGAATCCTCTATCGGTCAAGAGAATCGGTCACGCGCGAGGGAGTGAAGCTCAAGCAAAGAAGGTTTCATGATAGACCTGGTCATCGTCCTCCTGTTCATCGTTTACAGCGTCAGCAACGGTTTCCGCAACCAGTCCAAAGCGTCTGAAAACCTCGAAGAGTACTTTCTGGCGGGCCGGTCCATCCGGGGATGGCGAGCGGGGTTCAGCCTGGCCGCGACACAGTTCGCCGCGGACACGCCGCTGCTGGTCACCGGTCTCATCGCCACAGGCGGCATTTTCAGGCTGTGGCGACTCTGGATCTACGGGCTCGGCTTCTTGATGATCGGCTTTTTGCTGGGCCGTTCGTGGCGGCGGGCTCAGGTGATCACCGATGCCGAGCTCACCGAAATTCGCTACAGCGGCCGCGGTGTTCTGGCCCTGCGTGGGCTGAAGGCCATCTACTACGGAACCGTGATGAATTGTACCATCATGGCGATGGTTCTGGTCGCTGCCACGCGCATCAGCGAGATTTTTCTCCCCTGGCACGAATGGCTACCGGCCGGCTTTTACCAGCATATCTACAGCGTAGTGAAGGCCATCGGCGTTCCCCTGGCCTCAGGCGCCACGGGTCTGGAAACCTACGTCGCCACCACAAACAATCTGATCAGCATTCTGGTCATCATCGGTTTTACTGCGCTCTACTCCACTACCGGCGGGTTACGGTCAGTCATCGCTACGGATACGGTGCAATTCACCATCGCGATGGTTGGGACGCTGATCTACGCGATCGTGGTCGTGGTCAAATCAGGGGGCATCGGCCAGATCGTGCATCGTCTGGTGGATCTGTACGGCGCAAGCCGGGCCGAAGCGATTCTTTCTTTCAGCCCCAATGCCTGGGACACGTTCATGCCTTTCCTGGTGATCGTGAGCCTGCAGTGGTTCTTCGAGCGCAACAGCGACGGGACCGGCTATTTTGCCCAGCGCATGATGGCCTGTCGAAGCAACCGGGATGCCCGGATGGCTGCGTTCATCTTCACCTGGCTGCAGATCTTGCTGCGCAGCCTCATTTGGCTGGTGATCGGCGTGGGGC
>CAYQOI010000255.1:0-5689 GCA_964419085.1 uncultured Cytophagia bacterium
GAGGATATCCGAGCAAGGAATCCGTTCAAGCGTGCTCGGCGAGACGCCGTCGCGCGAGTGTTTTTGGAGAGCCCCCTTAAAGAGGGGTGTCATGAACAAACGCTTATTTTCAAAACTCAACCGGACACTCATGAAAAGAAATAGAAGGAAAGGCAGCTTGAAAACGTGCGGCCCACGGGGGAGGAAATGGAGACGGCTGGGCGGAAAAGCCGAATGAAAGCGTTAACGCAACGACCCGAGTAAGCCGGTCGCAGCGGAACACCGGCGCAGAGGTGCAACCCTACCAAGGAGAAGCCAGGTCCTGTGGCGTGGCCTGGCTTCTCACGTCGTTTGTAACCGTCTGGCTAATCTGTAAGCCGTGGCGTTCAGCCGCGGCTTACATGAAGAAAACCGTTCTCTTTCAGAAACTCGTGACCAGCGTCACATAAGACCACAGCCCCACGTCGTTGTTGCCGAATTTCTGTTTCATCAGATCGCCAGGGGCAAAAAAGGCCAGGACGAACTCGAAGCTCGCTACGCGATTGTATTTGTATTTGAGAAGCAAATCCAGCTCGTTGCCGAAATCCTTTTCAGGGCCCTTGGCTGCCCGAAAATTGTGGTAGTGGGCGTTCAAAACCCACTTGTCCGCCACCGGCACCTTGGCCTTCACCATGAAATCCTGCAAGCCCTGGCCCCCTGTGTTCAGCGGGATATTGATGAAATAATCCATGAGGCCGTAGAACTTGTGGTTGGTGGGGAACGGCGTGGCGAATGCCTTGTAGTCGGTGTCGCCGGCGTCCATGCCGGAGAGGAAATCGTAACCCAGCCGCACCGCGGGCTTTCTGCCGGTCTGGAAGGTGTACCCCACAGAGCCGGTGAGCATGAAAGCCAGCACATCCTGTCCTCGACGCTTGCCGAATTGCAACGCCAGCTCGGACTCGAAATCAACCAGCGTGGAGAGCTTGCCTTTGCTGTAGGTGCCTAACGTCACGCGTCGCAAATCGTCTTCGCCCGGCACGGTTTGCCGCAGGTCCAATTCGTAGAGGCCGTAAACGTCCAACTTGTACTGTGGCTTTTGGCGGTACTCATAGTAAGCGCCGAAAAACCGGTTGTCGTTATCGTCGCGGCCCGCCACCGTAGCCGGCGTCGCAGGACCGGCGACCGGTTGGTTGCTTTCGTTTATGATGGTGTAGAACAGGTCCAACCGGTTCTTGCGGCCAAAAGAGAGCTTGAAGCCGTCGAACGAGCGCCCCACATTGCTGAAACCCACCGCGCCGATCATCCGCTCATTGCCGTAGACCAGCTCCTGGCGTCCCGCCCGCAACGAGATGGGATGATTCCAAAGATTCCGAATTTGAAAATAACCCTGGTGCAACTCCAGGTTTGCAGTGTTTGCCAGCGTACCCGGCTCGTTCCCGAACGCACGAGAATCCTGCACCTGAAAATAGACATCCACGTTTTCCAGCGGTTGCACATGCGCCCCGAAGCGCGCCCGCAACAAGGTAAAGGTGTTGATGTCGGTGTCGGTGTCAAAATCGCGGCCGTCCGCTTCGCTGCGAATACGGACTTGTCCGTCAAACGTTACCGGAACGTCGACCTTGGCTTTCTGTGCCAACAAATCCTGCGTAAACAAAGCCAAAAGCGCAATCACCACAATCATAATCCGCATCTCAGGTAACCTCCAGAATTAGATGAACCGTTATGATTTCTCCGTTCCACGCGCGTGGAACCTTCTTCTCTCTCGCAGCAAAGTCGCTACGATATAAAAAGCCTCCCCCGATCAAAGACCGACCCGGGCCGTGCTCTAAAAAAGCGCGACGTCTTCCTTCTGTTCGATGTGACACTGCCGGCAGTTCACTCGTTCCGGATGCGTCGTCTGGGTGATCTCCTTGCGGCTGGGGTCGCCGTGGCAAACCAGACACTTCTCCCGCATAAACACGCGATGCGGAATCAAGGGCGGTCCGTTTGGCTGTATTCGGACCGCGGTAGTCGGTTCCTGCCACGCCACAAAGCTATTCCGCTTGAAAAGTCCCACCGACGGGTTCGGACGAATGTGGCACTGCTGACAATTGATGAGTTGGGGATGGGGGGTGATGGGCGCCTTGCGACCTTCTACGACCAGTCCCGCGGCATGGCAGTCCAAACACTGGCGGTTCAGAACTTGGTGGGGAATGAATGGGGGAGCGTAGGCGTAGTAGCGTAATTCAGCCCGGGTGTGGTCGCGGTAGACAGTACTCTGTTTTTCGCCACAGGCCGTCACCGCCAGCACACCGGCGCTACACCATAGCAGAACTTTCGTCAGATTCATGGATTCACACTCTTCGCTTGTTCTCCTCGAGGCCTCTAAGCGGCACGCAGCTTTTCGATACGCACCGCACATTTCTTGTAGTCCGGTTCCTTTGAAATGGGACAGTACGAATCCAGGGTCACTTCGTTGATGATCTTGTGCTCATCGAAAAACGGCACGAACACCGAACCGCGCCGGGGCTTGCCCTTGCCGTGCAGCACGACCTTCACTTCCACCGCACCTCGGCGCGAGCGCACGCGGACCGTCTCGCCGTCTTGAATGCCGAGCTCCGCAGCGTCCTGGGGATTCATCTCCACGTACGCTTCGGGAACCGCGCGATGCAGATGCGGGATGCGCTGCGTCATGCTGCCGGTGTGCCAATGCTCCAAAACGCGCCCGGTGGTGAGCCAAAACGGGTACTGGGCGTCGGGAATTTCCGGCGCGGGCTCGTAAGGTCGGGCCCAGATGACCGCCCGCCCACCGGTCTTCTCGTTCTTGTAAAACTCGATCTTTTTGCCTTTGGAAACGTAGGGGTCGAAGCGCGCGGTGTAGCGGTACGGCGTCTCTTTGCCGTTCACCACCGGCCAGCGCAAGCCCCGGGCCTCGCGGTACTGCTCGTAGGTGCCCAGGTCGTGGCCGGTGCCCAGGGTAAATTGGCGGTACTCCTCGAAGATCTCTTTCTCGTAGGTGTCTTCGCCGTAGTTGAACAGCTCTCCGTATCCCATCCTCCTGGCCACCTCCATGGTTTGCCACACGTCCGGCTTGGCTTCTCCCGGCGGATCCACCATTTTGTTCCAATGCTGCGTTCGCCGCTCGGTGTTGCCGAAAAAGCCTTCGCGCTCCACCCACATCGCAGCGGGCAGAATCACGTCCGCCACCTCGGTGGTGGGCGTGGGGTACACGTCGGACACCACCAAAAAGCGTCCCTCCTTTTGTGCCCCTTTGCGATACCGGTTGACGTTAGGCATGCTGACCATGGGATTGGTGGTCTGGGTCCACATGACTTTGATGTCTCCCCGGTCCAACGCGCGGAACATCTCCACGGTGTTGTAGCCCGGTTTGGGCGAGATCCGCTCCACCG
The DNA here is from genome assembly GCA_964419085.1 of uncultured Cytophagia bacterium. Classification (GTDB taxonomy): domain Bacteria; phylum Zhuqueibacterota; class Zhuqueibacteria; order Oceanimicrobiales; family Oceanimicrobiaceae; genus CAYQOI01. The sequence goes on from CAYQOI010000255.1 coordinate 3,348, forward strand.
GCACGCCCCAGATCTTTGCCGCCAACCTGCGGTGCTCGGGATTCATCACCACCATGTCCGCGGGGAGCCGGTGCGCCAGGGTCCCCACCTCGCGCACGGTGCCACACGCGCTGGGCTGGCCGGTAAGCGAGAGCGGATTGTTGCCCGGCTGGCAGATCTTGCCGGTGAGCAGGTGCAGATTGTACACCAGATTGTTGATCCACGTCCCGCGATTGTGCTGATTCATCCCCATGCACCACAGCGACACGACCTTGGTGAACTTGTCCGCGTAGATTTCCGCCAGTTGCGCGATACGGCCGGCCGGGATGCCGGAGATCTTTTCCGCATATTCCAGCGTGTACTTTTGTACATACCTGGCGTACTCGTCGAAAGTCATGGGCTTGGGAGAGTCTTTGAATGAAAAGTTGTCTTCCAACCCGTAACCGATGTTCTCTTTTCCGCGGCGGAAAACCGTATGCTTTTCGATGAACTGTTTGTCGTAGCGCTCGGTGTTGATGATGATGCGCGCGATGGCGTTGGCCAGCGCCAGGTCCGACTGCGGCGCCATGGAAAGGTGCATGTCGGCAAACTCGGTGGTGGGCGTGCGCCGGGTGGCGATATCCACAATCCTCACCCACGACGCAGTGCGTTTGCGCTCCAGAATGCGAGAGAACAACACCGGATGCATCTCGGCCATGTTGTTGCCCCAGAGCACGAATGCGTCGGCTTTCTCGAAATCGTCGTAGCAGCCCATGGGCTCATCCGCGCCGAAGGTGGTCATAAAGCCGGTCACCGCGCTGGCCATACACAGCCGGGCGTTGGCCTCCACGTTGTTGGAGCCCATTCCACCTTTGAACCATTTGAGCGCGGCGTATCCATCGCTGATGGTCCACTGCCCCGAGCCGTAGATGGCCACTGCCTGAGGCCCGTGCTTTTCCAGCGCTTCCTTGAACTTGCCCGCAACCAGGTCCAGGGCCTCGTCCCAACTGGCCTCCTTGAAGCCCCCGTCGGTACGGATGAGTGGTTTGGTGAGACGGTCTTCGCCATACAGAATCCCCGGCAGGCTGTACCCTTTGATGCAGAGCAGGCCTTTGTTCACCGGGTTGAGCACGTCGCCGGCTACCGCGACGACCTTGCCGTCCCGGGTTCCCACCATCACCCCGCAGCCGGTGCCGCAGAACCGACAGGGCGCTTTGTCCCACGACAGGTTGGGGTCCAGTGGTACTTCTTCGGGAAATGCCGACCCCTCTTTGCCACAGCCCAAAAAGCCCACCGGCATCGAAGTGAGGGCGGCCGCAGCCGCACACTGCTTGAGAAACTCTCGTCTTGAAACACTCATGGCACCTCCTGTGAACTCAACGACCTCATTTCGCTGCGAGCAAAAATGCAACGATGAAGGTGAAAAAGATAGAATGAAGCACCAGCCGCCACCCGAGCCGGTAGATGTTGCAGCGGCCGCGGTCAAAGACGACCTTGAGGATGTACGCCATCCAGGGCACGTAGGCTGCCAGCAGCCAGAGAGAAGCGTACCCACTCAGCGAAAGCCAGAGCGAAGCGCCAAAGGTCACGATGACATATCCCACGGCTTGCCAGCCGGCAACCTGACTCCCCCTGTTGTCTGCACGGCGGATCGGAGACAATCGCCGGAGGCGCAGTTTCACCAGAAACACGGAACCGGAGAAAAACAGAAACGACACCAGCCAGACGACAAAGGCCTCAGCCCGCCACTCTCCGTTGCTCACTACGTAAGCGGCCGGTGCAGCCAGGGCGAACCCTGCCACACCCAGGAGCTCGATAAACACGTTGCGCTCGAACCGCATTTTTATCCACCACAAATCGGCCAAAAACAAGGCCGCTGCACACAAACCGATGTTGACGATGAAATAATTGCCGGTCAAAAGAATCGGAGAGAGCAGCCCAAACATGGCGAGGATCTCCACAAACCCCACCGCGATAAATCGGTTGGAGAGCTCTCTGTTTCGTGCGCGGAAGCGCACGGCGGTGCCCAGGGCCGTGCGCGCCGCAAAAGCCAGCAAACACGCGCCGAACATCAGCGCGGTAAAAGCAGAGGGCCGGCCCGCGGTAACCGCGCCCAGAACAAACGGCAGGATCCACATCGCCCAGGTGCCGTGCTCTCTGGGCACCAGGGCACGCCAACTGTTAGTTCTTTCCCTACTCACAACATTAGAACCGGCTATTGACCCGCATACCGCTTTTTGAATTCCTGCAGCGCTTTTTGCCGCGCGGCTTTCTCTTCCGGGCTCATCTTGCCGATGGACCATTTGTGCATCTCGCTGTTCAGGACATCATTCAGCACGCGCTCCACCTGTCGGGCGCCGGCCGCTTTACCGCCAGCCTTCCCC
>CAYQOI010000256.1:0-401 GCA_964419085.1 uncultured Cytophagia bacterium
CAGTATCCAGCGAGGGGGCTGGTGTGCTCATCCTGGAAGAGTTGGAATTTGCCAGGAAAAGAAACGCCCCCATTTACGCCGAGGTCATCGGCATCGGAATGAGCACCGACGCCTTTCACATCACCGCACCGGACCCCGAGGGCCGGGGCCCAAGGCTCTGCATGCAGCGCGCGCTCAAGAACGCGGGCATTCAGCCGCAAGAGGTGGACTACATCAACGCGCACGGCACCTCGACCCCGCTGAACGACGTCACCGAAACCAAGGCGGTGAAAGATGTCTTCGGTGCGCACGCGAACAACCTGGCGATGAGCTCCACCAAATCCATGACCGGCCATCTGCTGGGCGCGGCGGGGGCGATCGAGGCCATCTACTGCATCCAGGCGATGGAAGACCAGATTCTT
>CAYQOI010000256.1:411-5685 GCA_964419085.1 uncultured Cytophagia bacterium
CTCCCCCCCACCATCAACCTGGAAACCCCGGACCCGGAATGCGACCTGGACTACGTGCCCAACGAACCGCGCAAGGCAAAAATCGACATCTGCCTTTCCAACTCCTTCGGCTTCGGGGGCACCAATGCCAGCATCGTGCTGAAAAGAATCTGAGTCATTTCAGCTTGAAGGTGACCGGCACGGTGAACATAAAGCCGACGGGCTCGCCGTCTCGCCGCGCCGGGTGCCACTTCACGCTGCGCACCGCTGCGACAGCCGCGTCTTCGAACCCTAGCTTACCCTCTTCAAGGCCCCGACGGATGCGGGTTTTCTGAATTTCGCCGTGCTCATCGAGTACGACTTCCACAAGGACCTGACCGTCCACGCCGGCTTTCCGTCCCGCCTCCGGGTAGCGAAGATGGGCTTGAAGCGCGGCAAACCCACCCACGGGCTCGGGCGGCCGCCACGCTACGGCCTGCGCTGATTTTGACCTGTTCTGCCACACCGCGCCCTGCGCTGACTTGGACCCGTTCAGTCTGAAGATGACTGGCAGGACGACCCGAACCGACACGGGACGACCATCTTTTTTCGCCGGCGTCCATTTGACACTCCGGACTGCCGAAACCGCAGCCTCTGCCAGACCCGCGTGCTCCCCGCCGTCGACCACCTTGAGAACACGGGTTTCTTTCACTTCCCCTGTCTCGCTCACCAGAATCCGAAGGAACACCTTCCCTTCGATGCCCGCCCGGCGCGCCAGCTCCGGATAGTGTAGATTCTTCTGAATCGCGGCAAACCCGCCTACCGGCATGGGAGGCGTGTCATATTCCTGGAAGCGGAAATTGGCACCAAGGGTCTGCCCGCCAACGGGCGCCACCGCTTGACCCGCGGATGGAGCCTGGTCGCCACACCGCCAGGAAAGCGGCAGGATGAGCAGCGCCAACAAGGCAGGCAAAACAAAACGCACCAGCTTTTTGCTTTCCATGGTCTCCTCCTTCATGTTGATGAGATTTTGAATGCGGGCGGCCAGGCTTTTCTTTTTGCCCGCAAAAGATTTTCCCAGAACCACCGCGCTCACACTGGGGGTGCGTTCCACAAACGAAAGCAAGAACCTGGAATAATCCGTGACGCTGATGGAGGTCTGCCTCACCGCGACCTCGTCACAGCGAAACTCGCGCAAACGGCTCAGATGCCGATGTAACCACCAGACCAGGGGGTTGACTGCGAACAACACCAGGCTCAAATGCTGAAGAAAGAGCACCCAAATGTCTCCGTAGCTGAGATGGGACAGTTCGTGTGCGATGACGCTGTAAAGATGTTTGCGGGGCCACTTCGGCCAGTCTTCGGGGAGGTACAATCGGGGCCGGGCGAAACCGAGCAGCAGAGGCGCCTGCACAGCAGAAGTTTCGAATAGCGCAACCCGGCGCATGTGCACCAGAAGACTGGGAAGCACAGAGGGCGGTAAAGGATTCGCACGGCTCAAGGTGAGTCTGAGAGAAACGTTCCTGAACACGAAAAACGCGGTCATGAAAATCGCAGAGCCAAGCCAAAGGATAAAGGTAAGCGGAAGGGTGGTCGTGTGCTCGCTGCGCCCTGCGACCGCCGCAATCACCCCGCCCGCGGGCAAGGAATACATCCCCTGCATGACGCTGTGCTGAATCAGCGCCGGAAACGAAACCACCGGTGGCACAAACAGCTTGGCCAGCGCCAGCAGCGCCACCAAGTAGCGCGTCCGCACGGAGAGCGTCACGTAGCGGTCGACAAGCCAGACCAGCATCAAAAACATCGACGTCTCCACCAGATGAAGTGGAAAATGCGACATCCACCAGGTCGCCACATCGCTGAGCGAGCTCATGACTGCCCTCCGCTTTTCTCCCGAGATTCGATCAGAGCCTTGAGTTGGTTCAGCTCCTCCGATGACAATTCTCCCGAATCCACCAGATAGTTGGCCAGGGCGCCGAAAGACCCGTGAAAAATCTTGGAAACCAGGTTGTGGGTTTCCTGTTCTGCAAAATCGGTCTCCGAAATCGTGGGAAAGTAGAAATTGACCATCCCCACTTTGTCTTTGCGCAGAAAGCCCTTTTCCGCCAGAATGTTCATGATCGTCTGCACGGTGGTGTAGGCCTTCTCTCGGTTTGGATAGAGGTGTTCGAGCACCTGCCGCACGGTCACCGGTTTGCCGAAAGACCAGATGCTCTTCATCACTTCCAATTCCACCTCGGCCAGCCTCTTCTTTTGTCGCTTCATGCTTTCATTCCGCTAAGAGTGAACTTGATTTCCTATTTTATTAGTAATAAAACGAATATATTAGTAGAATGCAAGAAAAATTTTTATTTTCTTGTTTTTCTCATGTTCTGTGCGTATCATGAATATAATTCAATTCCTTGTAACAAATCCAGTCTACCCAGACGTACAACTACGACAAGACATAATGAAGCATCTCAACTCGGGGATGCTTTTTTTGTGTCTTGACAACAGGTGAGGTCTATGGACATCGTAGGTAAAACAATTTCGCACTATGAGATTATCTCAAGACTCGGCAGCGGAGGCATGGGCACCGTCTTTAAAGCCAGAGATCTGAAACTCGACCGCATTGTGGCGTTGAAGTTTTTGAACAGCGAGTTGCTCAGAGATGCCGAGTCCCGGGCGCGATTGTGGAACGAAGCAAAAGCCGTGTCGGCCCTGGAGCATCCGAATATCGGAATCGTTTACGAAATCGATGAGTCTGATGGCCAACTTTTCATCAGCATGAGTTACACCGAGGGCAAGACCCTGCGAGAAATCATCGATGAGGGTACGCTGTCGCTGGAAAAAGTGCAAGACCTCGCGGGTCAAATCGTCGCGGGACTTGCGGCCGCGCATGCCGCGGGCATCGTCCACCGGGACATCAAGCCGGCCAACATTCTCGTCACGGAAAAAGGACAGGTAAAAATTCTCGATTTTGGACTGGCAAAGATGGTCCATCACGCCGGGATCACGATGCAGAACACCGTGTTGGGCACCGCGGCCTACATGGCTCCGGAACAGATTCTCGGCGAGCAGGCGGACGAGCGGGCCGACATCTTCGCGTTTGGGGCAACCCTTTATGAAATGCTGACAGGAGAGCGGCCATTCACCGGCGATTACGCGGCCGCAGTGAGTTACGCCATCCTCAACGAAGATCCGGTGCCGCTCCGTGAGTCCCGACCAGACACCCCGGCGGCGCTGGAACGCGTCGTGATGAGATGCCTGGAGAAAAAACGCGAGGAGCGCTATCAAAGTTTCGCTGAAGTGCAGCAAGACTATGGCATGCCAACGGCAGAAGAACTCCCCACAGCGCGATTCAGAGCGACGCCGCGGGCCAGGCCATCGGGACGTTCCCTGATTTTGAGCGCAGCGCTGTTGGCCCTGCTGGTTGCGGCGCTTCTGGTTTTCGTCCGTCCCCGCAACGACGTCAATAAAATGACCACCACGGTCGCCGTCCTTCCGTTCGAGTCGCAAATGACGGATAACAGTTTGGACTGGCTAGGCGCCGCGCTCACCGACCTCGTCGCCACCAACCTGGAGCAGCATGCAACCTTGCACGTTGTGGATGAGCGGCGAACGAAGAAGCTGTTGACACAGTTGGATGGGAAATCGCCGTTGGCCGATGTGCGGAGCACCCTGCAACTGGCGCACAAGACAAAGGCACAGAGCATGGTGGTGGGACAGGTGAAAATGGCAGGCGACAAACTCAGGCTTGAAGCACAAGTCTTCGACGTGGGCACGGGAGCACGGTTGGCACAACTTCAGCCCATCGAGGGAACTTTTGAGCAGTTGCATATTCTTGCAAACAACCTTTCCTCGCAGGTAGAACGCGTAATTCACATTACGTCCCCGGAAGCAGACGCACCCCGAACGATCTCGGCCACGAGCATGCCCCCGCTGGATGCTTACCGCTACTACTTGGAAGGACGCGACGCGGCACTCGACTACCGGCACCAGGAGAGCATCGAAAAACTGAAGCGTGCAATCGAGACCGATTCGACGTTTGTCAAACCCTATTATTGGCTGTACTGGCAGTATTACAACATCGGCGAGATAGAAAAGGCCAAACGCACGCTCGCTGCGGGAAAACCGTACGTTTCCAAGCTTCCGGAAGAGCAACGCATGCAGTACCTCTCTTATCTCGCCCAAGCCGAGGACCGGTGGAAAGACTACGCGTCGTATCTCAGGAACCTGATTCGACTCAATCCTGACAAAGCTTCGTATCACTACCGCTACGGGTGGGTTCAGTATACCAAATTCCGCAATCTACGGGTGGGCATTTCCGCCATGGAGCGATCGGTGGGCCTGGATTCGACGCAAAGTACGGTCTACAACGATCTGGCTTATGCATATGCGGCCAATGGCCAAGCAAAGAAAGCCCTGCATGCCATCGACCGCTACGCCGCACTGAACCCCTCGGATGTCAATCCGCTGGACTCTCGAGCCGAGATTCTGGTGGCCCTGGGCAGATATGACGAAGCGCGGCAATGCTGCGACCGCATTCTCGCGCTCGAGCCAGACTTTCAGTACGCGAGCATTCACCTGGTCCGTTCCCTCCTGGCCCAGGGGAAATACCGCCAGGCGGACGCCCAGGCAGATGAGTATCTCAGCCGAGCCCGCTATCGGTCCACGAAATCCATCGCCCAGACCATGAAGGCGCAAGTCTACTTTCAGCAAGGGAAAACGAGTGCAGCACGCGCGGCGGCGGAGAAGGCTATCGAACTGGATGCAAACAATTTCGAGGCCCGCTGGATAGCTGCACGCACCCTCTTGAGCATGGGAGATGAAGCTTCATTCAACAAAGCGGTCGCGGCGTTCAAAAACGTGCTGCAGCGTTACGGACAGCTCGAGGGCAGGTGGTACCTGTACCATTTGCAGAGCCAGGCCGAGCGTAAGAGACATGCTTACCACCAGGCTGAGGAACTGCTACAAAAAGCGTTGGCCTTGCGTCCGCTGGACCGCTCGTTCTACCTCAGTGAACTGGCAGCGGTTTACCAGGAAGCGGGTAAGTTCTCGGAAGCGGCGGAGCAGTTTCAGGCCGCCCTGGATTTCAACCCGGCCAACGCCAAGGCAGCCCTGGGACTGGGACTGGCGCTCCAACAACTCGGTCAGCCCAGCGAGGCCGCAGCCTGCTTTCACAAAGTCACCGCTCTTTTGGCCGATGCGGATCCCGGAGTCAAAGAATTAGAATGGGCACAACGGATGCTAGACAAATTGGCAACGACCAAAAACTAACATGGAGAGGAGGTGAGCCAAATGGCCACAAGCAATACCACCAATCAGGACCAGAGT
>CAYQOI010000257.1:0-5675 GCA_964419085.1 uncultured Cytophagia bacterium
TTCTAAGGCTCAAATCTGTCCCTTACATTTTCCAAACGATTTGCTGGTTGCTGTCCGCGAGTGCTTTTAACTGTCCGGCAAGTTCGACAAGTGGCACCGGCTGGTTTTTTTTGAATGATTTTGACTTAACTGTTTCTCGCGCCATGCACATTTCTTACCTGTTCCACGACCCCAGCAGGCTCCAACCGTCAACCCGGCACAGAACCGGAAATTGGTGAATCTGGCATGATTTGCCAAAGGGGCATGACGGCAGAATGATCGCTTCAATGGAGAAAAGAGTTGTCCGGCGGCAAAGACAACGCCGGATAGCCCTCACCATCCTTGTTTTTCTTCTCTGTGCTGTGGGTGAGATCCATCCTCAGATTCTCCCATTCGAGCATTACACCACGAAAAACGGCCTGCCCTCCAACTGGGTCACATCGATCTTCCAGGACTCACGCGGCTATCTCTGGATTGGCGGTGACGGCGGGATGTCGGTGTATGACGGCATCCGTTTCAAAACATACGGTGTCGATGACGGTCTCCCCGTCGCGATGGTGTGGGCTTTTGGCGAAAGTCGGCGCGAGCCGGGTACCATCTGGATCGGGACACACGGCGGTGGGCTCGCGAAGCTGCAGCACGGCAGAATCAGCACCATCCGCCTCGGTCGCCAGTTTAAACAAAACGTCATCACCTCCATCCTCGAAGACGACAAGGGCGTCGTTTGGTGCGCCACCGCCGGAGGCATCTTTCGGCTTCGGGGCGACAGCGTTTCGTACTTTGCGACCGGGAATGACTCTCTCTGGGCGTCGTTCATTACCCAGACCAGGGACAGCCTCATCTGCATAGGGCTGGGAAAAAGCTTGCTAAAATACTCCCCTCGGACAGGCCAGATGAAACGGCTCGGCTTGCGCGGGAACCCTTCTGAAATCCTGTGTATGGTTGAGGATGACCAAGGTACGATATGGCTTGGCACCCAGGATGGCACGGTTTACCAGATACGCAGTGATCGGGTGGTCGCTTCGCTGAAGTTGCCCTTTGGCGAATTGCGCCGCGTGCTTGACGACCGTCAAGGCGCACTCTGGTTTACAACCGAGCACGGCATCATAAAAGTATCGAAGCAGCGGTTCCGGGAAGGGGAGTTTGTCCGCTATTCCGTGGAGAACGGCCTGGCGGAAAATGGGGTGGGGCCCTGCCTCATCGACCGGGAGAACAATCTCTGGTTTGGCGGACGCAGTCGGGGTCTGTGTAAGCTATCTGACCGCAACATCTACAGCTTCCCGCTGCCGGAGGCGAGCAATCATCACGCCGCGGTGGACGCGCGCGGCCATCTTTATGTGATCTCCGAGACGAAACTGTGGGAGATCTGGCGCAACCGCCGCGGCCAGTGGCAAAAGCATGTGCATCGCCTGGCGAAGAAGGATCTTCCAGGGAAACCTTTCAGGCTGGCTGTCGCACCCGATACGGTTTTGTGGGTTTCTTTCTGGGAAGGGGGGCTGAACGGCTACAAGATTGTCCAACATGAACACGGCGCGTCGGATTTGAAACTGGTGAAGAAATTGGCGTCCGGAACCGACCTCCCGGTTGCCAGGGCTTCGCGGTTCATCGTCGATCGCCGCAACCGGCTCTGGTACGGCATGGGCGACGCAAAAGGGGTCGTCCAGTTCGATCTGAATGACATGAAACGGCGAAATTATTTCACCGAAAAGAACGGCTTTCCGCCGAGCACGGCCATTGTCCTGAGTGATGCCCCGGACGGCACATTTTGGATCGGTACGTTTGCCAATGGGGTTGCCATATTCGGCACCGAGGGCGGACACACGGTCCCGCAGCGTATTTTGACCACGAAAGATGGACTCGCCGGCGATCGCATCCGTTCTATTCTGCATCGCAAGAATGGCGAAGTGTGGATCGGTACACGCTTTAGCGGCATCTCGGTTTACAAGGGTGGAACATTTGAAACCATCACCACCAAGAACGGGCTGCTCAACAACGCAGTCTGGGCGTTGGCGGAAGACCGCGATGGCCGGGTCTGGGTCGGCACATCGGTTGGCGTGCAGCACACCGCGGCCGCCGAGTCCAGGCAGTTTTTTACCCACGAAAGATTGGTCGGGAAGCAAACCGGCACCATCGGTTTTATCCCTAAAGAGGACGTTGTGTGGGCGCTCACCTCCGAAGATCTGACGCTTTACGAGTACGGCCGCAAAAGTCCGGTCGCCGCGGCGCCCCCGGTTTACATCACCGGCCTGCGCGTCAACGGCAAAGCGTATCCCGTAAAAAACGGAATGGAATTCTCATCGAATGAAAATCTGTGCGTGGTGCTGTTCAGCGGGATAAGTTTTACCGAAAAAAGAGCGCTGCGCTACCGGTACAGGTTGCTCGGTTTGGATGACCATTGGCAAGAACCCACCGACCAGCGTGCGGTCACCTATGCTTCGTTGCGGCCGGGCTCTTACACTTTCGAGGTGAAAGCGCTCAATGCTGGTGGCGTTGAGAGCGCCACGCCGGCAATTCTGAGCTTCACCATTCTCGCACCGATATGGCAGCGCTCCTGGTTTATTGCCGTCAGCGTGGCTTTGGGGCTCGGCCTGGTCTATTCGCTGCATCGCTATCGTCTCCGCCGGGTTCTGGAAATCGAACGAATCCGTTCCCGCATCGCAACGGACCTGCACGACGATATCGGCGCGGGGTTGACGCATATCGGCTTGCTCTCGGAAGTGGCCCTGCGCAAATCTCGCATGCGGCAAAACGGACGGGAAGATGCTCCATCCCAAAGCACAGAACAGACGCCTCCTATCCCTGACGAGGCCGTTGCGGAACTCGGCAACTCGATGAAGCGCGTTGGGGCGATTGCGCGCGAGCTTTCCGCAAACATGAGTGATGTCGTCTGGTCCATCAATCCAAAACACGATTCCGTGGTCGCGCTGCAGCACCGGTTGACCGCCTTTGCGCAGGAAATCTGCAGCGCTAAAAACATCGATCTTCATTTTGACGTTTCGGAGCGTATTGCTAAGATCAAACTTCATCCCGAAGTGCGCCGAAATCTGCTGCTGATCGCCAAAGAGGCGCTGCACAACATGGCAAAGTATTCCGGCAGCAGCACGGTTACGGTCAAAATAGATGCGGATGGCCAGCAGATCTTCGTCAGGGTCGAGGATTGCGGTAAGGGCTTTGACCTCAACGGTGCAGGAAACGGCAACGGGCTTACCAACATGCGCCAGCGTGCGGAGAAAATGGGGGGGAGATGTGAAATCGTCTCCGAACGCGGCAAAGGCACGCGGGTCACGGCTGTGCTGCCGTATCAGGTTTAGGGCACGGATATGCACTGATTCAGGCTTTTCATCTGGATAGTTCACAAATCACTGTCATTCAGGAGGAATCTTTTTGGCAAACAAACCTCCTCCTGAGTGAAAGACGAGATCGCGGGAACCGACCCGAAATGCCCAATTTGTGAATCATCCGGGTTCATCCCTGCATTAAGCGGAGTTTACATGGCCCCAAAGTCAGACAACATTTACGTGAGCATTGTGGATGACGACTCCCAGGTGCGCGACAGCATTTCCTGGCTGATCGACAGCTCTGATGGCTTTAAGTGCGTGGGCGCGTACGGCAGTTGTGAGGACGTTTTGAACTCAATCGAGGAGAATCTGCCCGATGTGATCCTGATGGATATCGCCATGCCGGACGCCTCCGGCATCGAGTGCGCGGCACGGCTGAAGACGGCCTATCCCGAGCTCAAGATTCTCATGCTGACGAACTACAGCGACGACGACCGCATTTTCGATTCCTTGCGCGCAGGGGCAGTGGGGTATCTGCTCAAGAACTCCTCGATTACCAAACTGTGCGAGGCGATAAAGGAAGCTTACGAAGGCGGTGCGCCGATGTCGGGCGAAGTGGCCAAGAAAGTCCTCGGCTATTTTCACAATCAGAAAAAAATCACCAAATACGATGCCAGCCTGTCCAAAAGAGAAATAGAGGTCTTGAACGCGCTCACCGAGGGGTTGAGCGACAAAGCCATCGCGGACAAACTGTTTATCAGCATCCCCACCGTTCGTTTCCATCTCAAAAACATCTACGCAAAACTCCACGTCACCTCCCGCTCCGAAGCCGTCATCAAGGCGATACAGGGTAAATCGTCCTGATTCGCTTCATCTTGTTTTAACTCCACGTCAACTGCCGGCTATCATTTCTGATAGGGGCGTCAAAGCGCATCCTGACTCAACACAAACTCAGGCCACCGGCATTTCGAACGCAGCGAAACGGAGCCAGCTGTTGGGCAATGCTGTGCAGATGATCACGCTTCTGGGGGCGCAAAAACTATCCGTTTCGATAGTAGATAAGATGCTTGAGATATCTTAGATTAGCGCAAGAAGACCCGAACGGCTTTCGCTGGTAAGCTGTGGTGAGACATGGCAGGCGCCCATAAGCATAGCTACTAACATTCCAACAGGGAGAAAAGAGATGAGCCAAGAGCAACGAAAATTCGATCCCATCCAGTACAAGCAGACCACGCGGAACCAGTGGGAGACCGCGGCGGAAGCCTGGCACCGCTGGGGCGGCCTTTTGTCTGAATGGCTGGGCGCGCCCACAGAGATGATGTTCGACATGGCTGATATCGGCGAAGGGAGTCGCGTCCTGGATGTGGCTGCGGGAGCCGGCGAGCAAACCGTGGCGGCGGCGCGCCGGGTGGGACCAGGGGGTTACGTCCTTGCGACAGACCTTTCGCCGACCATCCTGAGTTTTGCGGCGGAACAGGCGAAAGAGGCAGGGCTGAACCACGTCGAAACACGGGAATTAGATGGAGAAAACCTGACCGAGCTCGAACCGGCTTCGTTTGATGCGGTGATTTCCCGTGTCGGCATGATCTATTTCCCGGACCAACAAAAAGCCCTTGCGGGAATGAAGCACGCTCTGAAGCCCGGAGGTAAGGTCGCGGCGATGGTTTACTCAACCGCCGAGAAGAATGCGTTTTTTTCATTGCCGGTCTCCATCATCCGTCGCCGGGCGAAACTGCCACCGCCTTTGCCGGGTCAGCCGGGTCCTTTCAGTCTCGGCGGAGAGGGCGTTCTGGAAGCCGTATTTGCAGAAGCCGGCTTTCGGGACATTCAAAGTAAAGTCGTTGACGCGCCGGTGCGGTTAAAATCAGCCGCCGAGTGTCTGCGCTTCGAGAAGGAATCGTTCGGCGCGCTGCACCAGATGTTGTCAGGCCTCTCCGAAGAAGAACGAGACGCGGCGTGGGAAGAGATTGAGCAAGAGCTGAATCAGTTCCAGAAAAACGGGTCCTTTGAAGGACCTTGCGAGCTGGTGATTGCAGTAGGTACGAAATAGACCAATCAGCCGCGCATTTGAGAGGGAGATTTGTTTCATGTCCGTTTTCCAGGCCAGCCAGTCCTGGCCACAAATCACGACTTCCGGGACTGCACTTCACAGACCAGGCGGCCGGAGGACGGGAAATACTTTAAGCCCTGATGCGGCGAAGCCGCAATCAAAAGGACTCTTTTCCTATTGCCAGAGAAAGATTGAGCCACAGATTCACACGGATTCACACGGATAAGAATACAAAGTGAGCCTGTTTGCTGGAAGCGTTGTGCAAGCCGCCGGCCTGGGAATTCAGTCTTGTGACATTCGAAGCCAGGATGGCTATTTGGCCAGATAGATTCTACGACAACTTCTTTTCATCAGTGTTCAATCCGTGA
>CAYQOI010000258.1:0-5634 GCA_964419085.1 uncultured Cytophagia bacterium
ACAATCTTTGGTTTGAAACGAAAGTAGGATAAAATGACAGCGATCAGCAGAAGGGAAAAGATAAAGACCGCGGTGCTCGTGTGCGCACTCGGTTGTGTGGTGGGGCTTGCAGGGTGCGGCAAAAGCTCGCACTCAGATGAGGTGCAAAATCCGCTCTATGTGGATCCCGCGGCACGCGATTTCTCGCAGAATCCCAAACTGTTGCAGCGCATTCTGGACAGCCCGCACGGCTACCTGCGGTTCATCAACATCCCATTCAGCGAGGAAGTCTGCCGCCGGTTCAACTCGGTGTTGCAGGGCACGCCCGCGTTCAACCTGCACGGCGACGCCCACATCGAGCAGTACGCGGTGACCGACCTGGGACGGGGACTCACCGATTTCGACGACTCCTCCACCGGTCCGGCGATCATCGATCTCATGCGCTTCGGGGTCTCCATGTCGCTGGCCTGCAGGGCCAACGGATGGGAAAAACAGACCGAGCAGATGTTCGACCGTTTTCTGGCGGGCTACCGCGCCGCCTTGATCGACCCGGCTACGGAGGCGCCCGAACCGGCCATCGTGAGTCGCCTGCGCGCGAAATTCAAGTACGACCGGTCGGCGTATTTCCAGTGGGTGAAGTCTATCCTCGACCCCATGCCCGAGGAGGAAAGCAAAGCGCTCACCGAGGCGATGCGGCCCTACGTCAAACAGATGATCGCGGAAAATCCCCGCCTGAAGCCGAGTTTTTTCAAGGTCGTCGAGACCGGTTACCTGCGCATGGGCATCGGCAGCGCACTGGATCTGAAGTACCTCGTGCGGGTAGCCGGCAAAACCGGCAGCCCAAATGATGATGTCGTGCTGGAGGTCAAGCAGGTCCGGGATCTCAGCGGCATCGACTGCATCCGCGTGGCGCAAAAAGGCGACCCGTTTCGGGTTTTGATCGGCCAGGCGCGCATCGCGTACCAGCCCTACAAATTTCTGGGCTACATCCGTTTTCGCGGCACGACATTCTGGGTTCACTCCTGGGTAGACAACTACAGGGAGGTGGACATCCAGTCAACATTCAAGACGCCGGAGGAGCTGGCAGAGGTGGCTTACGATGTGGGCGTGCAACTGGGGCGAGGGCACACCAACAAAATCGCTGCGCCGCTGGACAAGCAGCTCCGGGCAGAGCAGATTCGGTTTGTAGCCGAGCACGAAGCCGAAATCAAATCCACCTGCAAGGACCTGACCCGCTTGACCATCGAAGCGTGGGAAAGGTTTCGCTCCCGGGTGGGGAAAAGCAGCGGCTGAGCTGTTCAGCCGGGGCTCCGCTCACCTACCGATTCACCAGCACAAAATCGATGACGCGCTCATCCGGGTCGACTCGCACCACCCGTACCCGCACCCGGTCGCCCAGGCGGTAGGTCTTCTGCGAGTGCTGACCGATGAGCTGATAGTTCTTTTCGTCGTGCACGTAGTAATCGTCTTCCAGGTCTGAGATGTGGACCAGACCTTCCACCAGCAGGTCGGTGATCTCCACGAAGATGCCGAACGCAACCACGCCGGAGATGATGCCCTCGAATTCGTCTCCCAGGTGGCGTTTCATGTACTCCACCTTCTTTAGCTTGATGGACGCCCTCTCGGCTTCCATTGCCACCACCTCGCGCTCGGAAGCGAGTTTGGCTATCTGTTCCAGCCGGCTCTTTTGCTGCTTGAGCTGTGTGAAATCGAAGGGCTGCTGGTAGGCCTTCAGCAGACGGTGTACCGCAAGGTCGGGGTAGCGGCGAATGGGGGAGGTGAAATGTGTGTAGTGTTTGAACGCGAGACCAAAGTGACCCACGTTATGCGTGGAGTACTTGGCCTTCATCATGGAGCGCAGCATGAGATCTTGTACCATGACCTCCTCGGGTTTGCCCCGCAGATTGTCCAGGAACTGCCCCAGGAGTTTTGCGGTGACTTTCTTGTGTGGCTCGATGGGGTAGCCCAGCGCCTTCACAAAGCGCTTAAAGTCGTCGATCTTGGTCTCATCCGGCGGCTCGTGGACGCGGTAGATGAATGGGGGCACGCGGCCGGCGGCCCCTAACTTCTTGACCACATGTTCTGTGACGGTCCGATTCGCCAGCAGCATGAACTCCTCCACCAGCCGGTGGCTATCGAGCCGTTCTTGCTTTCTGATGGAGACCGGGGTGCCGTTTTCATCGAGTTCGACCTTCACTTCGGGTAAGTCGAAGTCCAGGCTGCCCAGCTTCTCTCTCTGCCGGATGAGGATTTGGCTGAGCTCGAACATGGTGCGGACCTCGTCTGCGAACGGGTCGCGTTTGCGTGCACCGTCGATGATTTCCTGCACTTCTTCGTAGGAGAAACGGCGCTTGCTGCGGATGATGCTTTCTGCGATGCGATAGCGCTTGACCTTTCCGGTGGGCGTCACCTCCATGATGCAGCTCATGGTCAACCGGTCCTCGTCAGGGCGCAGGCTGCAAATGAGATTGCTGAGCCGTTCGGGCAGCATGGGGATGACCCGGTCCACAAGGTAGATGGATGTGCCGCGGGCCAGCGCCTCTTTGTCGATGACATCCCGTTCCCGGACATAGTAGCTGACGTCCGCGATATGCACCCCGAGTTCGTAGTTGCCGTTTTTCAGCCTGCGAATGGAAACCGCGTCGTCGAAGTCTTTGGCGTCTTCGGGGTCGATGGTGATGGTTTGTTCCTGGCGCAGGTCCAGGCGGCGCCGTACTTCCGCATCCGGGATGTCCAGGGGAATGGCCTCCGCCGCGTCCAGCACGTCTTTGGGAAAGGCCGTGGGCAGATCGAACGATTTCACCACCGAGCTCACATCGACGCCCGGCTCGTCTGGGTAGCCCAGCACTTCGATGATCTTCCCTTCCGGATTGAGCCGTTCGTCTTCCCAGGCGGAGATTTTGACGACCACTTTCTGGCCGTCTTTGGCATTCAAGGTGTCACCTTCGTGAATGAAAATGTCGCGGGTGATCTTCAGGTCGTCAGGTTCCACGAACGCGAAGCGCCGGGTGCGGTGAAAGGTGCCCACGATGTTCCGCCGGGCACGTTTGACCACTTCGATGACCCGACCTTCTCTGCTTTTGCCTTTGGTGTGGGCAAAAAGCTGCACGCGCACCGTGTCGCCGTTGAGGGCCACGCCCATGTTTTTTTGGCTGACGAACACATCCTCCTCACCTTCCTCGGTGATGAGGAAGCCGTAGCCCTGCGTCTTCACATGCAGCACCCCTTCGATCACGGTGGCGCGTTTCATCAAACCGTAGTGATTGCTTTTGTATTTGGCGATCTTGCCCTCATTTGCCAGCCGCTTCAACATGTCCCGAAAGGCTGGATAATCGGGTTTGCTCACGCGGATTTGCTTTGCGAGTTCTTTGGGCTTGAAGGTACGATAGGGCTGCGAAGCCAGAATGCCGTGCACCTGCTTCACCAGTTTTTTCTCTAGTCTGTTCATATTCTGCGTTTTAAGAAAACCTTTTTCTGTGTTATGGCGATTCGGTTCCCCAGCCTTTCTTGGTGAAATGCCAGTAGATCACGGTTGCCGCGAGGAAACCGACCGCGAGGTAAATAGTGCCTTCCAGGTAGTCGGTAAGCACGAGTTTTCCGATCCCGAAAAGGAACGCGTACACCACCACGATTCCGAGCAGCCAATCGATGATATCGAGCCAGGCCAGGCGTTCCACATCGGCGCCATGAACTCTTCGTGCGATGGGTTTCCAGAAAGGGGAACCGGGTTTGACTTTCTTGTAGAATTGCACCAGCTTTTCTTCGTCCACGGGCCGGGTGAGCAGCGTCGCGGTGAGCCAGGCCACCGTGGAGACCGCGGTGACCGTGATGAGCCGCCAACCGTAAACCGTGTACAGTTCGGTGGGGTGGTGCTGGTTGTAAAGATAGAGCGCACTGTACACCACCGCAGACGACATCCACGCGGCGATCTCCGACCACGCGTTTACCCGCCACCAGAACCAGCGTGCGATGTAGACGCCACCGATTCCTGCGGACATGCCGTAGAACAGCTCCCAACCGCCTTTGATGGTCTGCATCAGGGCCGCGGTGACCGTGCCCAGAATCAAGAGCAGCAGGGAAATCGCGCGCGAGGCGGTGACGTAGTGCCGGTCGCTTTTCCCACGACGCAGGAAGGCCTTGTAGAAGTCGTTCAACAGAATCGATGTCCCCCAGTTCACCTGCGTGTCGATGGTGGACATGAACGCGGCCAGAAACGAAACCAGCATGAGGCCCAGCAGGCCGCTGGGAAGAAACTTCAAGACCATCTTGGGGTACCCCACTTCCGGGTCGGGTAAGTTGGGGAAGACGACCATCGTAGCCAGCCCCACGACGATCCAGGGCCAGGGCCGAAGGCAGTAGTGCGCGATGGTAAACCAGAGCGTGGCGAAGAATGAGTGCTTTTCGTCCTTGGCCGAGAACATGCGCTGGGCCAGGTAGTTTCCGCCGTCGGCCAACTTCGTGGCCCACCAGTTCACCGCGATGAACGCGACGAAGGTGGTGAGGGGCAGGTAGCTGGAGCCCACCTGAGGGACGAAATTCAGGATGTCATCGGCTTTGTCCGCGTACATGGTGTAGAGCTGCGTTTTTATCGCGGCCATGCCCCCGCTTTTGTCTACAACGATGACGGCCAGCCCGATGGAGGCCGACATCGCGATGGCAAACTGCAGCACGTCGGTCATGACCACGCCCCAGAATCCTGACATGATCGAGTAGCTCAGCGCCACCGCCAGCAGCACGCCGAGAGTGGACCACTTGGGCCAATCCACGAACACACCCAGGATTTTGAGCATGGCCAGCATGACCCAGCCCATGACGATGCAGTTGAGCAGGATGCCTTCCCACAGCGACCGAAAGCCGCGCAGCACGCGCGCGGGGCGTCCCGAGTAGCGGATGTCCAACAGCTCCAAATCGGTGAGGATCCCGGAGCGATGCCACAGCCGGGCAAAAAATAAAGTCGCCATCACATGGGTGGCCGCGAGGTTCCACCACAGCCAGTTTCCCGCGATGCCCTCGGTGGCGATGACGCCGGAGACAAACAGCGGGGTGTCGGCGGCAAAGGTGGTTGCAACCATGGACGTGCCGGCAATCCACCAGGGCAGGTTTCTGCCGGAGACAAAGAATTCATCGATGTTTTGGCTGGCTTTGCGGGAGTAGAAGATGCCGACACCGATGGCAAAGAGCATGTAAAGCCCGATGAGAATCCAGTCGATGGGGGCTAAATGCATGGAGTCGCTTTCTGTGCCATCTCGTTGTTTTTGTCGGTAAATATAAAAATTAAATTCTTCGGGTACAAACAAAAAAGGGCGTAATCGGCAAATCGATTACGCCCTGCTCCTTTGCCTCTCTGCGTCTATCTTGTTGCTCGTTTCTTTTTCAGTTCCTTGATCTCGTCTCTCAGGCGTGCCGCGTCTTCATAGCGCTCGTCGTTGATGGCACGTTGCATATCCAGCTCCAATCGTTCCAGTTCATCCATCGGCGCGGAGCTGATCACCTCGCCATCGGCCTCCTTTTCGATCACCGAGGCCTTGTTCATCACCTCTTCGGCCACGAAAATCGGAGCATGCATTCTCAGCGCCAACGCGATGGCATCGCTGGGCCGAGCATCGATGTCGGTTGCGTGCCCGTTGAGCTTCAGACTGATCAGCGCGTAGTAGG
>CAYQOI010000259.1:0-1777 GCA_964419085.1 uncultured Cytophagia bacterium
GAACGAACATGCACATCGTCGTTGACGCACACCTGGCGGTCAAGCAGATAGACGGCGTAGCCCGCTATCTGCTCGGCCTGCTGTCGGAGCTGCCCGGGCTCGACCCTGCGATTCGATACACCGTCCTCACGCTGCCACCGCAAGAGAGCTGTTTGCCGGATGAGCTCTTTACCCGGCCCAACGTCCGGCGCGTGGAGCTCAACGTGCACGGCCCGTCCCCGAAGCAGCACCTCCTGATACCGCGGCTGCTGCGTGAGTTGGCACCGGATGTCTACCACCATCCGCAGTATGATCTTCCCCTCGGCGTGTCGGTGCCCACTGTCATTACGATTCACGATCTCAAGTACCTGTTTCATCCGGAATTCTTGCAAAAACACAGCCGCCTGAAAAGTCTCTACATCCGGGCCTCGCTTCTGCGCTCGGTGAAACAGGCGAACCAGGTCATCGCGGTGTCCGAAAACACGCTGAAGGACCTCGGTCGGCTCGTGGCCCTCCCAGCCCGGAAGACTTCCGTCATTCACCACGGCATCGGTTTGACCGCGGTCCCCACATCCGCTCCTTCTTCGCTATCGCTGGACCTGCCGGAGAATTTCATCCTGTTCGTGGGGACGAGACGGCCACACAAGAACCTGGAGGGCTTGATCCGAGCGCTGGCGCTTCTGCGCAACGAATACAAGCAAAACGTCGACCTGGTGATCTGTGGCAAGAGATACGCCGACTACCGTAAACCCGAAAGCGTGGCTGAAGAGCTCGACCTCCAGTCATACACACATTTCCTGGATTTTCTTCCGGACGCGGAACTCGCTGCTCTGTACCGCCGCGCCAGGGCGCTGGCCCTGGTGTCGTTCTACGAAGGCTTCGGTCTGCCGCTTCTGGAGGCCATGGCGGTGGGGACGCCGGTGGTTGGGTCCACCGTCAGCGCGATCCCGGAGATCGTCGGCGATGCGGGGCTGCTGGCCAATCCCTACGAGCCGGCCGACATTGCGGCCAAGCTCCATTTGCTTCTATCCGATGCCCAAGCGTGGCGCAGGTTTTCGCAAGCCGGAAAAATAAGGGCCAACGATTTTTCCTGGAAGGCTGTTGCAAAAGCGACCCTAAATGTGTATATTACAGCCTTAACTCCCTGTAAAAACAAGCGTTCGAATGGCAAATAAGCGAAATCGCATCCGCATTTTACACATCATCACCAATCTGCCGGTGGGCGGCGCGCAGGACAACACCCTGCTGACCGTGGAACGACTGGACCGCACGACGTATGAAGTGAGTCTGCTCTGTGCTCCGGAGGGAGATTGGCTGGCGAGGGTGCAGGCTATCCCGGATCTCGAGCTCATCTTCATCAAACAGCTCATCCGCAGAATTCACCCCTGGCAGGACCTGGTCGCCTTCGTGAAGATTCTTCGAATCATCCGTCGCGGGCGGTACGACATCGTGCACACGCACAGCTCAAAACCGGGATTCCTGGGACGAATCGCCGCGAAACTCGTGCGCGTGCCGGTCATCATTCACACGCTGCACGGCTTTTCATTTCACAATTTCATGAATCCGGTTATCAGGCGGGTGTTCATCCTCATCGAGCGCTTTCTCAGCCGCCTCACAGACAAGATCGTCACCGTTTCCAGACTCAATCTGGAAAAGGCGCTGGCGTTGCGGCTCGGACGGCCCGAGCAGTTTGTCAACATTTACAGCGGCATCGATTTCAGCCGTTTCGACCGCAGCGTGGATGTCGAGGCAAAAAAGCAGGAGTTGGGCATCCTCAACGGCGAGAAGATCGTCGGTA
>CAYQOI010000259.1:1787-5589 GCA_964419085.1 uncultured Cytophagia bacterium
TCGGTATGGTGGGCCGCCTCTCCACTCAAAAATCGCCCACCGACCTCATCCGCGCGATCCCACGGGTTCTGCAGCGGACTCGCGATGTCCGGTTCGTGCTGGTGGGCGACGGTGAATTGCGGAAAAAGAGTGAGCGGCTGTGCCGGGAGCTGGGAGTCGAATCCCGCGTGATGTTTCTGGGCTTTCGCGACGACATTCCGGAACTGCTGCACACTTTCGATGTCTACGTGTTGCCATCGCTCTGGGAAGGGTTGGGGCGCTCCCTCACCGAGGCGATGTACACGGGCCGGCCGGTGGTGGCAACCCGAGTCGAAGGCGTGCCGGAATTGGTGGAACACCAAAAAACCGGGCTCCTGGTAGAGCCGCAGGACGTGGATGCGTTGGCTGACAGCATCGTAACGCTTCTTGCTGACGAGAAGGAAGCCCGCCGCCTGGGACAACAGGCCAAAGCGCGCATCGACGAGGCCTTTCACGCAGACAGGATGGTGCGGGAGTTGCAACAGCTTTACGAGACCACGTTGGCACAAAAGCAACACACCGACCCCACCTGATTTTGGGGCAGGAGGAGGAAAAGTTCAGATGACCATCCCCGCTTTTCACCAGCGGAGGGGGAATGCGATACACTCCGGGAATGGGTCGAGCCGATTTCCCGAGGCCGCTTGAAAAATGCACAAGAACCTGGAAAAGACCTTTCTGCTGTTGGTCGACTTTGTCGCGATCAATCTCACCTTCTTTGCGTGGGCCTGGTTAAGGCAAGAGATGGGCTTCTTTTCCGAATCCCAGCCCAACACCCTTTTTTATTTTTCACTGCTCATCTACTTGTACTGGCTGCTGGTGTTCTCCTTTTTCGGAATGTATGGGAGCTGGTACGCGCAATCGCGGGTCGACGAGTTTATCACCATCTTCAAGACCATCTCGTTCGGCGTGTTTATCATCTTCATCCTGACGTTCGACTTCGAGCGCGACCTGGCCTCGCCTCCCAAATCGAGTCGCATGTTCATCATCAATTACTGGCTGCTGCTGATCCTGTTTGTCACCAGTGCCCGGCTCATACTGCGAACCATCCAACGGGCACTGCTCACCTCCGGCATCGGCCAGCGCCGGACCCTCATCGTCGGCTGGGGTAAAAAGGGCTGGAAGCTCAGCGACGACATTCTGAAGTTTCCTGCGCTGGGCTACAAGGTCGTGGGCTTTGTTTCCGAAACCCCGCAGAGCAAAGGCAAGGTGTACCACAACATTCCCCTCCTCGGGAGCATTCATGAAATCGCCGACATCATCAAGCGGCAGCGGGCGCAGGAGATCATCTTTGCGCTCAAAGGCACCTCCCGCAAAAAGATGCTGGACATTCTCGATCAGTGCAACGGCTTTCCCATCAATTTCAAGATCATGCCGGACCTCTACGACATCGTGATGGGGCAGGCCCGGACCAACCAGATCTACGGCTTCCCGCTCATCGACATCATGCCCCAGATCATGCCGGTCTGGGAGCAAAAATTCAAGCGCCTGATGGACATCGTCGTCTCGCTGGTCATCCTGCTGGCCTTTCTGCCGCTGTGGCTGCTCATCGCGGTGGCGATCAAACTGGATTCTCCCGGGCCGGTTTTCTATAAACAGCAGCGGGTGGGCAAGGATGGCAAAGAATTTACCATGTACAAATTTCGCTCCATGATCCACAACGCGGAATCTCGCACCGGGCCGCGTTGGGCGCAAAAGGACGACCCGCGCGTCACGCGCGTGGGTAAGATCATCCGAAAACTGCGCCTGGACGAAGTGCCGCAGTTTTACAACGTTTTGAAGGGCGAAATGAGCCTCATCGGCCCGCGACCCGAGCGCCCCTACTTTGTGAAACAGTTCAAGAAAACGATTCCGTTCTACGTCCGCAGACTGCGGGTACAGCCAGGCATTACCGGCTGGGCCCAGATCAAAGGCGAGTACGACACCTCCATCGAAAACGTGAAGAAGAAACTGCAGTACGACCTCTTCTACCTGGAAAATATGTCGCTGCGCATGGATTTGAAGATCTTGCTCAGTACCATCTACACCGTGTTGCGGGGCAAGGGACTTTAGCTTGCGCGGCTATCCTTTCAGTGCGAAAACACCCTTTGAAAGGTTTGGAACCGTTCAAAGGATCAGCCAGAACAGGCCACAGCACACCACCCCCCAAGATTTTGTTGAATTTTGCCTGAGATTTTCGTTAATTGCCTGTTAACAAAACGCAAGTAGGAAAGCCAGGAATTAATCGAACTGCGGCAGAACTTTCTTTACTACGGTACAGATGAGCCAAGAGAATTAGCATGCTGGATCTGAAATTCATCCGAGAAAATCTCGATCTGGTCAAGCAGGGCGTGCAGAAAAAGCGCGAGCACGTGGACCTGGACCGCCTCATGGAGCTGGATGCCAGGCGTCGCGAGCTCCTTTCGGCGGTAGAAGAATTGAAGCACAAGCGCAACGTGGCCTCGCAACAGATCGCGCAGTTGAAGCGGGAGGGCAAGGACGCAGGCGCCGAGATCGCAGAAATGCGCGCGGTGAGCGAAGAGATCAAGCAGCGAGATGCGGAAATCAACGCCGTGGAAGAGCAGATTCGAGACATCCAGATCTGGATCCCCAACCTGCCGCACGCCTCGGTTCCGGTGGGGGAAAACGAAAAGGACAACGTGGAAGTGCGGCGCTGGGGAGAGCCGGAAGAAAAGGGCTTTCAGCCAAGGCCGCACTGGGAGGTCGCGGAAAAACTCGGCATCGTGGATTTCGCCCGCGGGGCCAAAGTTACCGGTGCATTTTTTGTCAGCTACCGCGGATTGGGAGCCAAGCTGGAACGTGCGCTCATCAACTTCATGCTGGACCTCCACATCGAGAAACACGGCTACACCGAGATTTCCCCGCCGTTTGTGGTCAACCGCACATCGATGTTTGCTACGGCACAGCTTCCCAAACTGGAAGAAGACATGTACCTGGCGGAAGTGGACGACCTCTTCCTCATCCCCACGGCAGAAGTCCCGGTCACGAATCTGCACAGGGATGAAATACTGGCTGAGAAGGACCTGCCCATCGCGTACACCGCGTACACCCCCTGTTTCCGACGGGAAGCCGGCACCTACGGCAAGGACACGCGCGGGCTGGTGCGCATCCATCAATTCGACAAAGTGGAAATGGTCAAGTTCGTGAAACCGGAATCGTCCTACGATGAATTGGAAAACCTCTTGGCAAATGCCGAGGAGGTGTTGCAGCTTCTGAAGCTGCCGTACCGGGTCATCGAGCTCTGCACTGCGGATTTGAGTTTTGCCGCGGCCAAGTGCTACGACATCGAGGTGTGGGCGCCAGGCGTGGAACGGTGGTTGGAGGTGTCGTCGTGCAGTAATTTCGAGGATTTTCAGGCCCGTCGCGGCAACATCCGCTTCCGCCGCGTGAGCAGCGGCAAACCGGAATTTGTCCACACGCTGAACGGCTCCGGCCTGGCCCTGCCGCGCACGGTGATCGCGATCCTGGAAAACTACCAGACCGAGGAAGGCGCTGTGATCGTGCCGGATGTGTTGCGCGATTATCTGGGCACGGAAATCCTGGAGTGAAAACGACGGCTGGTGATTTGGCCGGATAATTCATAAAATGCCATTTCAATGAATTCTAGTCCTTATGTTAAGATGTCATTCCGGCATTCGAGCCGCGGTTTTATGCCAGCGGCCTGAAGCCGGAATGAGACCGCTTACGTTTTTGATCTTAATCATGAGTGTCCGGTTGAGTTTTGAAAATGAGCGTTTGCTAATGTACGGGGCTGTCCAAAAAGGGTAGTCAACAGACCGTAAGGGGC
>CAYQOI010000260.1:0-5588 GCA_964419085.1 uncultured Cytophagia bacterium
CGTCAACCCCTTTCAGATTAGCAAACGCGAAGTTCGCCCCATCCAGCACGGCTTTCTGCAAGCTCGCGCCGATGAGGATGGCGTGGCACAGCGTGGCGTTGCTGAGATCGGATTTGGCGAAATCCGCGAAGCTCCCGTTGGCGTAGTCCAGCACGGCTCCCTGCAATTGGGCGGACGCCAGGGCCGCGCTGTCCAGGTTGGCGCCTGCGAGGGAGGCACGCGGCAGTCGCGCGGCGGTCAGGTCCGCGTGTTCCAGATTCGCCCGGCGGAAGGTCGCGGCCGCGAAATCGCAGTCCCGCAGCGTGGCTTTATGGAAAGACGCGGCGGTGAAATTGCAGCCCGCAAACCGCCCGCCGGAAAGGTCGAGTTCTCCGAAGCGCACGCGCGCGAAGTGACAATCGGCAAAATCACGCCCCTGGCGCACAGCCTGCGCAACTTCCTTTCGGTACGCGTCCTTGTCCTCGATATGTTGCCAGCAGAAATCGGACAACGCCACGGCATCGAAGTAGCAGCCGGTGTGTTTGCAGGGATGTCTTTTCTCGTTCATCTTTTGCGTCAACTGTACCCGAATTCTCGCAGCCAGTGCTCGTCCTGGCGCCATTTTTCTTTGACCTTCACCCACAACTCCAGAAACACCGGCCGACCCAGGATGAGCTCGATCTCTTCGCGTGCCTGCCGGCCGATCTTTTTGAGCGCGGCCCCTTTCTTGCCGATGAGAATGCCTTTCTGGCTCGCTTTTTCCACGTGGACCGTCGCGCGGATGACGTCCTTGCGGCCGGGCTGCTCTTTGAATTCCTCGATCACCACCGTGGTGGAGTAGGGGATTTCTTCGCCGTAGTTTTGAAAGATTTTTTCTCGAATGATCTCGGAGACGATGAAGCGCTCGGGATGGTCGGTGAGTTGGTCCGCCGGATAGAAAGGCATCCCCTCAGGAAGTGCTGCGATGATCTCGTGTTTCAGCTCATCCAGGCCGTCGAGTCGCAGCGCCGAAATGGGCACGATGGCGAGGAAATCCTTGAACCGGCGATAGAAATCGATGAGCGGTAGGATGTCGTTTTTGGCCACGGTGTCCACTTTGTTGATGGCCAGCAAGACGTTTTTTTTGAATGCGAAAATGGCGTCGAGCTGCTCCACGTCTTGCTCATCCGGGTGCGGCGCGGCTTCCACCATGAAGAGAACGAGGTCGGCATCGTGCAGTGAACGGTGCACGGCCTGCAACATCGCTTCGTGGAGTTTGTACTTCGGCTGCAGCAGACCCGGGGTGTCCAGGAAGATGATCTGGTAGGTGTCGCCGCTCAAGATGCCGCGAATCTGATGCCTGGTGGTCTGCGGTCTCGGGGCTACGGCGGAAACCTTGAAGTTGAGTAGATTGTTGAGAAGTGTGGATTTGCCGACGTTGGGCTGACCCACGAGGGCCACGTAGCCGACCTTGAAAGTCGTGTCGGATTTGTTCTCCATCGTCTTCCCTGCCCTGGAACCGTCCCACGGGTTCAGTAGGCCTTGGCGACCACCACCCGCTCCTTTGACGCTTCGCCGCACAGGAGGCACTTCCCCTCCTCCTCTTCTCGTTGCAGCGGAATGCAGCGGATGGTCGCTTTCGTCTCCTCCTGCAGCCGGTCTTCACATTTGCGCTGGCCGCACCAGTGCACCAAGAAGAAGCCGCCCGGATCTTCGATGTCTTTCTTGAACTTGTCGTAGTCGTCGCAGCGCTGCGTGTTTTTCTCACGGAACGCGCGGGCGCGACTCAGGAGCTCGGCCTGAATGGTCTGCAACTGGCTGGCGATGTGTTCCTTTAATTGCGCCATGGCAACAGGCGTCTTCTCCCCGGTGTCCCGCCGCACCACCACCACCTGTTCCTGTGCCAGGTCTTTGGGTCCTAGTTCGATGCGCAGCGGCACGCCCTGTTGCTCCCACTCGTTGAACTTCCAGCCGGGTCGGTAGTTCTCCCGGTCGTCTATTTTGAAGCGGAGGTCGTCTTGCCAGGTTTGGGTAAGCTGTGCAATCCGAGTGAGGATGGCGCGCTTTTCATCGTCGCCTTTCCAGATGGGCACGACGACCACCTGCACCGGCGCGAGCTTCGGGGGCAGGACCAGGCCGCGGTCGTCGCTGTGCACCATGATCAGCGCGCCGATGAGACGGGTGGTCACGCCCCAACTGGTGGCCCAGACGTACTGCAGGTCGCCGTTTTCGTCTTGGAATTTCACATCAAAGGCTTTTGCGAAGTTTTGTCCCAGGTTGTGCGACGTTCCGGCCTGCAGCGCCCGGCGGTCCTGCATCATCGCCTCGATGGTGTAGGTGTTTACCGCACCGGCGAAGCGCTCTTTTTCGGTCTTCAATCCCGGAATGACCGGCATGGCCATGTACTCTTCGGCAAAGCGCGTGTAGATGTCGAGAATCTGCATGGTCTCGGCTTCGGCTTCCTCGAAGGTGGCGTGGGCGGTGTGTCCCTCCTGCCAGAGAAATTCCATGGTGCGCAAAAAGAGCCGGGTCCGCATTTCCCACCGGACCACGTTCGCCCATTGATTGATGAGCAACGGCAGGTCCCGGTGCGACTGGATCCAATTCTTGTACATGGACCAGATGATGGTTTCGGAAGTGGGTCGCACCATGAGCGGCTCTTCCAGCTTTTTGCCGCCCCCGTGTGTGACCACGGCACATTCCGGCGCGAAGCCTTCTACGTGCTCGGCTTCTCGCTTCATGTAGCTTTCGGGAATGAACAGCGGGAAATACGCGTTGACGTGCCCGGTGGCCTTAAACATCCGGTCCAGGGTGGATTGCATGTTCTCCCAGATGGCGTAGCCGTTGGGTCGGATGACCATGCAGCCCTTTACCGGAGCGTAGTCCGCCAGTTTCGCCGCCGCAATCACATCCAGATACCATCTCGAGTAGTCTTCGGTTCGTTTGGTGATTCTTGCCATGGTCTCGTTTCGCGTTTAGCCTCCCAGATAACAAAAACCCCTATAGCGCGAAATAGGGGATTCGTAGGTCAAAACTGTTGTGGTTGAACGCCTATTCGAAGTCTCGGTTTCGATATTTTCCCTTCCTGCCGATCTTCCGTTTTTCTCGACGTCTGAGGTGCTCGCTTTCTTCGAAATAACTCTGCCAGTACCGCTGCTCTTCGGACAGCTCTTCGTCGTCGTTCAGCGAGAAAGAGAAAAGACCGTCTCCATCATCTGGCGTTTGCAGTCGCTGTTGCCGACGCTGTTTGCCGTTCTCCGGCTTTTTGCCTTTGCCACGCAAGGCCACACCTGAAGGATCTTTGAGGAAAAATAAATTTAAATCAAAAGAAATCCACCAGTTATGGTCGTCGTTGCAGAAATATAGGCAACACGGGCAAAATAGTCAAGAAAAAATTCTGTGCAGGAAGCGACGGGTTGCGCGGGACGGGCAGCCCGCGAATCAGCCTATTTGAGGAGCCTGGCGACCTGTTTGAACTCCGCGGTGCCGGCGCGTTCCATCAGCTCGAACAGCACGG
Source organism: uncultured Cytophagia bacterium (assembly GCA_964419085.1). Classification (GTDB taxonomy): domain Bacteria; phylum Zhuqueibacterota; class Zhuqueibacteria; order Oceanimicrobiales; family Oceanimicrobiaceae; genus CAYQOI01. The sequence goes on from CAYQOI010000260.1 coordinate 3,476, forward strand.
CTTCCACGGTGGTGAGAACCACGCCGGCGCTGGACATGCGCGTCAGGGCGGTACGATAGTCCAGCTCTTTGCGGGACGAGACTGCGTCCACCGGCACGTGGATCTGGAAACCCGCGGCCAGCAGATCCAGCGCGGTCTGCAACACGCACACGTGGGATTCGATGCCCGCGAGCACGACCTGGCGCAGCGACCGTTCGGTGAGAGCGTGAAACACCTCCTCCGACCCGCAGCAACTGAAGGTCATTTTCTGGAAAGGCTGCGCCTGTCCCAGCGCTTCGACAATGGCCGGTTCGGTGGGGCCGAGCCCCTGCGGGTACTGCTCGGTGAGCCAGATTGGAAGTTGCAGGATGCGAAAGCCTGAGATGAGCGTCACGATGCTTTTCACCACCCGCTCCGGTTCCAGCATGACCGCGTTGATCTTCTGCTGGACGTCGACGATGAGGAGACCGGTGTGGGAGCGCTGCAAAATCTGCGGATGACGGGACATCTTCGGCTACTCGTTTATGGTTACTTTTTGCATGACATCGTTCTCCTGAATGGCATCGACCACATCCATGCCCGAGACCACCTGACCGAACACGGTGTAGCGTCCGTCCAGATGGGGCTGCGCCGAATGGGTGATGAAAAACTGGCAGCCTTCGGTGTCTTTGCCTGCGCTGGCCATGCCGACTGTGCCGCGCAAGTAGGGGTGTTTATTGAACTCGGAGCGGATGCTGTAGCCCGGCGAGCCCCAGGAATCGCCGCGCGGGTCGCCGCCCTGGATGACGAAGTTTGGCACGACCCGGTGGAACGTCAGGCCGTCGAAGAATCCCTTTCTGGCCAGACGAGCGAAGTTGAGAACGGTGAGCGGTGCATCCTCGGTGAACAGCTTGATCTTGATGGAGCCGTAGCGGGTTTCGATGGTGGCGGTCGCGCCCTGGAGTTTGCGGATCTCCTCGAAATGGAAGTCCGCGTGCGCCTTTGTGAACGCCGCCAACTGTGCCACCGAATCGGTTCCCACGATGGAACGAATGGCTCTTACCGCGGCGAGAGAGTACGCTTTGTCGGGCACCGCGGCAGCCTGCTGCAACAGCGGCACCGCGGCGTCGTCACGGAAGCGCGCCATGGCCTGGAAGATCATCTGCGCCACCTCGGTGTCCAGCGGTTTGGGGAGGCGCTGGTAGGCCTCGCGGATGCGCGGCGCGTAGATCTTGTACTTCAGCGAATCTCGACTCAGGCCGTCTGCGGCCAGGGCCACCAGGACTTCGTCTTTTTCCTGCAGCGCGCGCAGATAGAGCGTGGGACTCGGGACGTTCCGGAGTTTGGTCAGCGCGTTGAGGATCGCGATCTTGACGATGCTCGGCGCCTGGTCATAGTGACTGGCCAGGATTTTCGCGATGCCCGCAGCACCGATTTCGCCCAGGGCTTGCATCGCTCGTGCTCGCAGTCTCGGCTCCGGGTGCTCTGCAAAGCCGACTACCAGGTCCAGGGCGTCTTTCCCCATGAGTTGAGCATACGAGATCAGCGCCAGCCCCACCTCGGTTGCGGAAAACGAGCTGTCTTCATGCGCCGAGCGGATGAGCTGTTCAAGTTGGTTTTTGGCGAAATTGATCTCCCTGCTGTTCGGGCGGTAACCCGTGGAGTCGTGTTTTGCGCTGCTTCCTATCGCCTCAATGATGGCGTGACGGACGTGAGGCGTTTGATTGAACAAGGAGAAGTAATCGGCCACTGCGGCAAGCGGAAAGTTGCCCAGCGCATTGGCAGCCTGGACGCGTACGCGCCAGTCGGGGTCGGTGTTCAGGATGCGGCCCAGGTCATCCAGTGCCGCGTAGTCTCGCAGGTTTCCCAGCGCGCGGATGGCCTGCATGCGGACCCGCGCATCTTTGTCGCGTACCGCCCGGCGCAGCGCTTTGACGTTGAGGTTTTTGCCGATCCGCATCAGGGCGTAAGCTGCGCGCCAGCGCACCTCCGCGTTGCGGTCGGAGAGGAGTCGGGTGAGTGCTGCGGTTACGGACGAGTCGGTGAGGTTGCGCAACGCCATCCTGCCCACCGAAAGCGCGGCCTCTGCCCGGATGCGGGATTTTTCCGATTGGAACAGTCGGCGCAGAACCGGGAAGGAAGAGCTTGTGCCGAC
>CAYQOI010000261.1:0-5583 GCA_964419085.1 uncultured Cytophagia bacterium
ACGATGATGGCGCTGAGCACGATCAGTAAGAGTTGTTGTTGTCCCATGGTGTTTCACTCCTTGGTTAGTTAGATTCCTTGTTTCCGCTCGTTAGCAGGTTCTGTTGTCACCGGTCGCTCTCTGATCACCTCCTTCACCGGCCCGGCGCTGCCGGTTTCTCTATTTTCGTGTAGTTCTCAGTTGTAACAATTCTAATATGAGTCTCTGGACTGCGCGATTTGATAGTTGAAATTGGAAAACAACACGGACTCAAAGGTCTTTTTCAACAACGTGACGATCTGGTCCACCGACTGCACCCGTTTGTCCGGATTCTTCGCCATGCACTTTTGGATGAGGGCGTCGCAGAATCTCGGAACCCTCGGGTTCAACTGGGAGGGCGGCGGCGGTGTGGTGTTGAGAATCGCTTCGCCCGCGTCCGCCCGGCCGCCCACCTCAAACGGATAGCGGCCCGTCACCATTTGATAAAGAATAACGCCCATGGAAAAAATATCGCTGCGTCCGTCCGCGTCCTGCCCGAGAATCTGCTCCGGCGAGCGGTAGAACAGATCTTCAGGGTCGGTATAGTGCTTGTAGTCGTCGAACAACACGTCGGGGATACGAAAGTCCATGATCTTGATCTCGTGGTTGACCCCGAGGCGAATGTTGTTGGGCTTCAAATTCAAGTGCGAAAAGCCGTTGCGGTGGCTGTACTGCAGCCCCCTGCAGATCTGGTAGATGATCTGAATCACACGGTCCGAGTTGAACGCCTCCCGGTTGCGGAAGATCTCGGTGACCGTCATCCCTTCGACGAATTCCCGTGCGATGTAGGTCAGCCCCTGGTCTTCGTCGATCTCGTAAACATTGGTGATGTTGGGGTGACTCATCTGCGCCAGCGCCCGCGCAAACTGATAAAACTCCAGCTTCTGCGGATTGTTCGGCGGCAGAGAGTTGAACACCTCCGACTGGATCACCTTCAAGATGACGAACCGCTGGAGCGTCGAATCTTTGGCCTTGAACACCTTGATGGGGCCTTTGTCTCCGATTTCGGCGAGCAAGTCAAAACGTCCCAGCCTTTTGATGTAGCCAAACCGCAGGTCATCCAGTGGGTTGCGCCAGGCTACCTCGTGCAGGCTGAGCGGCTCCTTCAGGTAGCGCACTCGAAACGTGCCAATGGAGTTGACTTTAAACCGGTTGGCGCTTTTGATCTCGCGATAGGCCTTCCCGCTGAGAAAAAGGCGGTTCTTCTTCTGAAACACCTTGCTGTACATGGGCCGGTCGTCTTCGGGCAGGTCCGCCTCGCCTACGAGCCCGACCTTCAGTGCGGTGCTCAATTCTTTGACCGCCTGGTCGCCGCCCAGGGCAAACGGTTCGCGCGCGTGATGGACCCCGATGGCTACCAGAATCTGCTCGTTTTGGTCGTTAACGAAATTGTGCCGATTCAACTTGTTCAACAAGTCTACCGCAACCGAAACCGCATCGAGAATGTTCTCTGCGAACACCAGGATTCCGTTTGTCGTCCCCCACAACTGACTGATTTCATATTTCTCGGCAACTTCTGAGAACATCACCTGGAGCTTATTTCGAATGAGTTGCGCTTGCTCCAGACTATAATCTAGCTGCAATTGCCCGAAATTGGCTAATTCGATCGTGACCAAAATGTCTGCCTTTTCGGGCAGTGGCGCCATGCCTGGCGCGCTCTCGTGACGGGCGAAAATTGCGGCTCCCTCCTTTTGGAAATCCTCGAAGGTAAGGGTGGACGCGGGATGCGCACTTCCCGGAGCAGAATAGAAGGTGAGTTTGCCCAACACCTCTTCCCCCAGCCGGAAGTTTCCGCGCGGTCGCTCGCCTCCGTGTTCAGCCTCCTGGGCTGCCTCGCCTGCGGTTTCGTAGACCGTCACCTCTTCTTCTTCGAGATCCGCCTCGACGTAGCCGCCCCAGTACCCCTTGTCGGCGAGGAATCGCTTCAGGTCCAGGTAGAGAGACAACTCCTGCAAGGTTTCGAATCTGGAAGTCTGGGCCAGGTAGTCGAGAATGAGCTGGCGGTCGATGTGGCTGAAGCGCCGCGTTTCGTTCTTGAGCTCCCCGTCGAACTTTTTCTCCAAATAGTTGAGGCAGAGTGTTTTCAACAACACCGGGCTGCCTTCCTCCGCATCTACCAGTTTCTTGAGCAAGTTGGAGGCGTCCCGGAAACAGCCGGTTTGCCACGCTGCCTGCATATAGAGCTCCAGCACCTCCGGTTCATAGCCCGTTTTTGCGAGGAATCGCTCGGCGACAGCTTTGCATCTGGCAAAGTCCGCCTGGTCGAAGTAAAGGCGGGCCAGATGCGCGGCGAGCTTGTCGAACAAAGGCGTCTCGTGGCGCAGCGCCATTTCGTAGACCTGAATCGCTTCGGCGTCTTGCCGCCCCTCTTGCAAGAATCGGGAGGCCAGCATATTGTAGACCTCGACGTTGTTGGGGTCGAGCTCTATCGCCTTCTGATAGACCTCCATCGCTTTGTGGTCGAAGCGCTTTAAGCCGATGAGCGCCTTGCTGTAGTTGGTGTAAATCCGCCGGTTGGTGATCTTGAACTGAACGAGCTGCGCGTAGCGCTTAGCGGCTTCGGCATACAAGCCTTTTTCCAGATAAGCGTCCCCCAAAGCCATGATCAGGATGATCAGGTCTTTGTGTTTTTTTGCGTCGAGTCTCGACATGGTGTCTAGGATTGCCCTCTGCTCATGCAAAGAGCCTCAGGCGGTTCATCTCCTTTTCTACAACCTTTTCGATGAGCCGGATGGCCTCGGCGTCTTTTCGTCCTTCGGTGACGTAATGTCTTGCCACCAGATGGCGGATCTCGTCTCGCCACTGAAACGGGATGCGCAGCTTTAGAATGATTTCGAACACGCGCAGTGCCCTCCGGTCTCGACGATTCTCCAGATAGTAGATCATCCCCAATCTTTTGTACAGGTGAACCTTCTCCGGATTCTGCTCCAAAAGATTCTCATAGATTCTTCTGGCCGCGCGCACGTTGCCGCGCCACATGAGGAAGTTGGCCCGCAACTCCGGTGTAAACCAGATGATTCCCGCCACCAGAAAAACCAGCAGCAAAACGATGGGAAGAATTACAAAAGCCATCTGTTCCCCCTCAGTCCTCCACCCGGTTAGGCAATCGCAAGCCGGTGGTCTTGCGGATCACGTTGTTGGTGGAGTCGATGAGAAAAATGGAAAAGCTTCCGTTGATGATCGATTGACCGTCCCGTGAGTAAGGATTAAGCCTGTCCAAAACAGACGCACGCTTTTCCAGCATCGCTTGCGCGTAATCCTCGGCGCTGTTGAAGAAAACAAACGCCAGCACCGCGTCCGAACTGAGTTTGGAACGATGGATCGCTTGTGCCGCAGGCTGTTTACGGCTGACCGGCACGGTCGGGGTCACGTGATTGCGAAACGCATTTTGTACGGGTTTTGTGCGCAGATCAGTCCCCCGGGCCTCGAGACCCGCGTCGCTGCGCTTTGCCATCATCCCCAGGAAAAAACAAAACAGACCGGTGATCAAGGCGATGGCAAACGTCATCCACCTGGTTTGGTTCATTTTACCCACCACTGGGTTGGTTGAATGTTTGATATTTTTATCCAGGTAATGCGCCTGGATGAATCGGTCTTCCTTGATGATGGTTTTCTCGCCTTCTTCGGGTACCGTGGTGGAGAGGCCCAGTTCGCTTGTTTGCTTCCCTTCCTGGCGGATTTGTGTCACAGCGACGGTGATGTTGTCGGTGCCGTCGCGTTGCAGGGCTTTGTCCACCAGCGCTCGTGTAAACGCGTCGATGTGGCCGTCGTTCTTCCGGTACAGTTTCACGATGTCCTTCGGCCCCACGGAATTGTGCATGCCGTCGGTGCAGAGAATGTAAATGTCGTCCTTTTTGTATTTTTCGCGATGGATGTCGATCTTCACCGCGGGCGAGGTTCCCAGCGCCCTCGTAATGACGTTTTTCTGTGAAAAGGTTTCGATCTGCTCGTCGTTGATCTCGTTGTCCTCGATGAGCTCGTTGAGCCATGAGTGGTCCAGGGTCAGCTGGCAGACCTCGCCGCTGCTGAGGCGAAAAATACGGCTGTCGCCCACGTGCACCATCGTGGCGAATGAATCGTCGAAGGTCAAAGCGACAACCGTTGTCCCCATGCCCCGCAGTCTTGGGTACTTCTCCGCGATCTGGTAGAGACGCCGGTTGGCGATGCGGACGCCGGCGAGCAGTCGCAGTGCCGGCTCCGAGAGGTCGGAATCCACTTCGCTGATGAGACGATTCAGTTCCGCCTGGGTCGTGTTTCGGTAAACGCTTTGGATGGTCTCCACCGCAATCTTGCTCGCCAGGCCGCCCGCAACCTGCCCCCCCATGCCGTCGCAGACGATGATGAGGTTGTCGTCTGCGGCCACGAAGTAGCTGTCCTCGTTGGCCTTGCGAACCTTGCCTACTTCGGTGTACGCCGCGGTGGAGAGTTTTATTTTTTCTTCGCTCGTCATGCGCGCCTCAAACCAGCTTGCTTCTCTTCCTGCGGATGAAAAACTGCAGCCCTGCGGTCATGACGATCAGCAGCAGGGACGCGCCGATGTAGCCGTGATACGCGGACAGGTCTTCGGGTTGGAACCGGGAACGCCCCGTGTGTTCGCTGTTGCCATAAGCCTGTCCCCAAACGATGGCCGCTTTCGAGATGGTGCTGTTTGTGGCAAGTCGAGTGAACTTCCCGTCCGTCTCTGGCAACAGAAGGTCGAGACGGCGGTCGGCGTTGAGGTCTCCCAACAAGAGGACACTGCCTGCCGATGGGTTTCCCCCTTTGCCTCGCCAGAGGCGTTCACCCGTGGCACCGGCAAAGACCGAAATGGTGCCGTCGCTTCCGGCGACTGCCACATCCCAGGTCCCGTCTTTGTCGAAGTCGGCCACAACCGGATTCGTTCCACCCTGCACCTGCTGTTGCCACAAAAGCATGCTGCGGTCTTTGCCCTGGCCCGTACCCTTGAATGCCATCAGGTTGCCATCCGGTGCGTGCCAGACGACATCGAGCAAGCCGTCGCTGTCCAGGTCGGCCAGAACGGGCGCGGCAGATTGGGCCCGGGAGGTTCCGCTGCTCGAAGCGTACCACAACCTCTCCAGGGTGAGGCCGTCGAAGGTGATGAGCTTTCCTGTTGCGGTGGTCACCACCAGGTCTTCCCTGGCATCTCCGTTCAGGTCGCCCACCGCGACCGGTGCACGCAGCGGATTGTTTTGCTCAAACCGGCCGGTGGCCTTGCTCAGCTCTTCGGTGACGTTCAGGCTACCGTTGAGCCGTGCCTGTTTGCCGTTGATAAACAGCAGCCTGCCGGTCTCGGTACCGAGCAGGAGAGTTAGGTCGGCGTTGCCGCCCAGAGCCGCTGCAGCGGGAACTGACCGGACGTCGGTGCCGAGTTCGACTTTCACCCAGCGGGGGCTTTCCGGGGTTGCGAAACCGATGTAGAGGACGTTCTGCTCCGAGGTGACCGCCACGTCCTTTTGCCCGTCACCGTTTAGATCCGCGACCACGGGTGGGCCCAACAGAGGGCCGGCGAGAATCGGGCTTTGCCACACCTCCAGCCCGAGCTGACCGTCCACTACCCGGACTCTC
>CAYQOI010000262.1:0-5581 GCA_964419085.1 uncultured Cytophagia bacterium
ATCTGCGGTTGAGTACCAGGGGTTCTGTGGTCAGAGGAGCGAGACCAGGAAAAGGGAGGACCGCGAAATTTGAAAAAAGGTTCGGAGGTTTACATAATATATGTTATACGCAAACAAATCTATGGCTCAGGCGGTGCGCTGTAATTTGTTCAATAGCGCCTGCGCTTCCATCTTGATGGGCGTTTTCACCGGACTGCGTGAAATCTCTTGCAGATGATTCACCGCTAAGTCTACCTGACCTGTTTTCATGTAAGCGATGGCTAGCTGGAACTTCGCCAGCAGGTTGTTGCAATTCTGCTCCAGCGCTTTCTCCAGAACCTGCACGGCCTCGGTGAAATTCTGTTGGTTGATCAAGGACTTGCCCAACAACGTGTTCAGGATACTGTCGTCTTTGCCCAGTTTTCGTGCTTTTTCCGCGCAGTCGATAACCTTGTGGTTCTGGTCCAGATAGCTGTAGGCGACCGCGAGCCCCTTGTGGTACAACGCCTTACTGGGATTCAACGCGATGGCCTTTTCGTACGCTTCGACGGCTTTCTGGATCTGACCCAGGCGGAGATACGATTCGGCCAGCGAATACCAGACAAAATCGTCATCCGGCTTGTTTTTCAGGTAGCCGCCGTACATGAGCACCGCCTTTTCGTAATCCGCGAACAAAAAAGACCGGTAGCCCTGCTGGTAATACTTCTCCACATTTGCGCTGGTGGGCGGAACACTGGGTTGCAGTTGTTGCGCATCCCCAGGCGTAGAAAGCATGGCGCGTTTGGCGTGAATCGCCAGCTGACCGTTCTTGTCCAGGTCGATGACGTGCTTGAAGTACTGGTTGGCTTTTTCAGGATTGCCGGTAATGGAGTAGATTTTGCCCAAGCCAAAATGCGCGCGCACTTCGTTCGGTGAGAGCTCGAGGGTCCTCATAAACATCTTGATGCCCTCGTCGTATCTCTTCAATATACTGTAGACAGCGCCCAGATTCAAGTACGCCAGTGGGTGGTTGGGGTAAAACACGATGCTTTCAACCAGGTGGGTCTCGGCCTCCTGGAATTTGCGCGTCTTGAGGTAAACCGTGCCGAGGATCAGATGGGCACGATGATAGATGGGACAGAGTGACAGCGCTCGCTTGAGGTTCTCGATGGATTCCTTGTAGTTTTTCAGCTCGAAAAACGCGATGCCGAGATTAAAATAGAAATCAGGATCGTTGGGATTCAGGGAGATCGCGTGCACCCAAAGGTTGACGGCTTCCTGGTACTTTCGGAGCTTGGCGGCTTCAAGCGCCCTTTGGTGTATTTGCTCGGCTGAAGTGTCAGCCGTGGGAGCGCGCCAGATAAGCTTGGCCCGCCCTTCCCTTTGAATGACATCCAGCTTGCCGCCGCCGCTGCCGTACTTCTGCAGAAAAAAACGGCGGACGAAACGCTCCTTTTCCCGGGCATCCACAACGCGACTGAGATCTCCGTTGAGGGCCTCGAACCGGGAAAGGCTGACAACCACCGAGATGGTTTTGGGTTGTGGAATTCCAGACATTCCTTAGACCGGCCTTATCATGTTCGTCCCTGCGCAGTAATGAGCTGATAGTCAAGGTAACTTTAAGTGTAATAAAATCTCATAATAAAATCAAGACATTTCACAGACGTCACGAGGTCGCCTCCGCGAGCAGAATGTAAACAAATGAACCTTTGCTGTTCGTCACCGACCTTCTCATCCCCAGCTTGACGAAATGCTCGACGATTCGCCCGGCGGCCGCAGCGGACTTCGCTTTCCACTGCACCATGGAGAGGGGATTTCCGAGTTTTGCTCGTGTGGCCCGTGGGTCGTTTGTCAAGCCAATTTGCCAGTCCGAGTATCTTCCAGCGACTGCCCTTTCGATTTGGTCCTTGATCGTAGCTGCCTCTGTCATGAAAACTCCTTCAAGATGATGCAAATCCAGGTGCTGCTCGTGACACAGACTGCATTCAAGCAAATTGTGTACCAACTGCAACATCGGGGCGTTCCAGGGAATCAGGTTCAAAAACAACTCCTCAAACGGACTCCAGGTAAAAACAACCATGGAAAACCATACCCGCAGTGTGGCGCTTTTGAGAAATTGTAATAAAAACGCACACCACATTGCTCAAGCATGTGCAACGCAAATGCCAAGGCACCCACAGCCTTTATTATCGTTAACTTGCGGAAAAACATCGAGCGGTGATGCGAAAAAACTGGTGTGTCGCTGGCTCCAGAGGCTCCGGTACGGGTACCCTCTCCCCTATTCCTGCGCCGCGGCGCAGGCCGATACCAACACGTCCCCGGCTCAACCGGCCTGGCTAGGCTGTGCTCAAGTCGACTTTTCTCAGTCGCAACGAATTTGAGACGACGTTCACCGAACTGGCCGCCATGGCAGCTTCTGCCAACGCGGGGTGGAGCAATCCCAGCATGGCCACCGGGATCATGACGATGTTGTAGAAAAACGCCCAGAAGAGATTCTGTTTGATCTTCGCAAAGGTCGCTTTGGAAAGCCGGAAGGCTTTGACCACGCTTTGCAGGTCCCCGCGCACGAGGGTGACATCCGAAGACTCGATCGCGATGTCGGTGCCGGTGCCAATGGCCATTCCCACGTCGGCCTGCGTCAGCGCGGGCGCATCGTTGATGCCATCTCCCACCATGAGCACGTGGCGACCCTGCGCTTGCAGCGAGCGAATCGCCGCGGTCTTCTCATCCGGGAGCACTTCGGCGATGACCTCATCGATTCCCGCGGCGTCGGCGACAGCCTGCGCCGTACGTCGATTGTCCCCTGTGAGCATGATCGTCCTGAGTCCCAGCGACTTGAGGCGGGCAATAGCGCTCGCGGCATTTTCCTTGATCGTGTCGGCGATCGCCAGCCCCCCCACCAGCTCGCCGTTGATCACCACAAGAACGATGGTCTTGCCTTGCGATTCCAAACGCGAGATAGCCTCGCTCAGCCCGTGGGAGCGTAATTCCCCGGCTTGAATGTACTTGGGGCTCCCTAACTTGATTTCGGCGCCTTCGATTTCACATCTCACCCCTCGTCCCGCCAGCGCCTCAAAAGCCTTCACTTCGAGCAGGTCGATCCCCTCCGCTTCGGCGCGTTGCACCACGGCCCGCGCTAGCGGGTGCTCCGAGGACTTTTCGGCGCTGGCTGCGTAGCGCAGCAGCTCCTTCTCTGAGATCCGTTCAGTAGTGACGATGTCGGTCACCTCAGGTTGACCCTTGGTCACGGTTCCCGTCTTATCGAAAACGACCGTGTCGACACGTTGCATGGTCTGGATCGCGGCTCCATTGCGAAACAGAATGCCGTTTTCCGCGCCCAAGCCCGAAGCCACCATAAGTGCAGTGGGCGTGGCAAGGCCCAGCGCACAGGGGCAGGCGATGACGAGCACCGCCACGGCGGCAAAGATCGCCAGGGAGACCGTGCCCAGGTGCGGATTCACCCAGGGCAGAAATCCCGCCGCCCAGGCCGCGACCCGGTCGAGCGTGTGGGGAAAAAGCAACCAGGCGGCCATTGTGGCGACGGCCAAGACAAGAACAGTGGGAACAAACACCGCGGTGACCCGGTCGGCAAACTCCTGAATGGGCACCTTTGATCCCTGGCACTCTTCCACCAGGCGAATCACCTGTGCCAGAAACGTCTCTTCGCCCACCCGGGTGGCTTTGATGTGCAACACGCCCTGCTGATTCACCGTGGCGCCGATGACCTCGTCATTTTTCGCCTTTTCGACGGGGAGCGACTCGCCGGTGGCGATGGATTCGTCCACCGCACTCTCCCCTTCCACCACTACGCCATCGGTTGGGATTTTCTCCCCGGGCCGCACCACCATGATATCGCCGGGTTTGACCTGCTCGATGGGGACCTCCTGTTCCCGCCCGTCAACCAGAATCCGGGCTGTTTTGGCCTCCAGGGTGAGCAACTTTTGAATGGCCTGGGATGTCCGGCCCTTAGCGCGAAACTCCAGGTAGCGGCCTGTCACGTGGAAACAGACGATCATGGCGGCGATGGCAGCGTAGCTGGCCACCGGCAAGAAAAAGGCCGCGATGCCGGTCACATACGCTGAAAGCGCGCCGAGGGAGATCAGCACATCCATGTTGGTACCGCGGTGCCGCACAACATTGAGGGCACTTTTGTGGGTCTCCGCCCCGACCCAGAAGACGACCGGTGTGGCGGCCAGAAGAAAGATGAGTTCCAGCGCTGGGATGGTCCAGCCGAAAACCATGTGCGCCAGCATCAAAAGCATGATGGGCCCGGTGATGGCCCAGGCCCAGGTCATGAGCCGGCGATAGCGAGCCACACGCTGGAGCTGTTCATCCACCACGGATGTCCGTCTTTCCGCCCGCTGCTCCGCGACGTCATATCCCGCGGCGCGCACCGCCTCCACCAGCCGCTCCATGGGTGCCAGCACCGGGTCGTGCACTACGACAGCGTTTTCCGAAGCGAAGGTCACGGTTGCCTGTGAGACGCCTTCCACCCTGTTCAGCGATTTTTCCACGTTCGCGGCGCAGCCCGCACAGTGCATGCCCGTCACGCGAAGAATCGTTTTGGTCTCAGTGTGTTTGACATCATACCCGGCGTCGCGAACCGCGCGAATCAGCGCTTCCGGGTTTGCTTGAAGCGGATCATATTCTATCACCGCCTTTTCCGTGGTCAGATTCACGTTGGCCTCGACCACGCCGGACGTCGCCTTCAGCTTGCGCTCGATGTTGGCCGCGCACCCCGCGCAGTGCATGCCGGAAATCGGCAGCGCAACCTTCTCCACGTGAAGGTCGGGAGCCTGGCCTTCTCCATCAGGCGATGCATCCCGTCTTGGCGAACCCACAAACGCTTCCGGCCCGGCTTCAAAGGCTTTCTTGCAGCCTTCCGCACAAAAGTAGTAAACTTTTCCGGAATACTCACTCCTCCATTGGGCAGAGTGCTCCTCTACCGTCATTCCGCAAACTGGGTCCGTAGCCATTTGGACAACTCTCCCGTTTTTAGATTCTTTTCCTTGAAATGAGGCTGTCTGGCGAACGTGTCAGGTCACAAACTTATAGACCGTCTCCATCAGCTCGTCTATTTTCTGTTGCTTGCGCTTCTCATCGCCCTCTTCGATGCTTTCGGCAACACAACTTTCGATGTGCCGTTTCATGATCAACAGCGAGACCTTTTCCAGCGCGTTGCGCACCGCGGAGAGCTGATTGATGATGTCGATGCAGTACTTCTCGCCTTCGATCATCCGTTCCACCCCGCGGATCTGCCCTTGAATGAGCCGCAGCCGGCGCCCCGCCTCACGTTTGGTTTTTTCGTCCACCATTTCACATCTCCGTACTATATACCTGTATAGGGTATATACGAATAATTCGTGTTTTTGTCAAGCTCTTTTTTGGTTACCCGCGGTGCCGTCTCGTGTGAAGTAGTGTAAACGTGGAAGTCGGCCAGCGCAAACCCTGGCGGTGAGCAAAATGACAAGGCTGAATATTCAGCGCGTTCCGCCCGACTTGGCGATCAGTTGAAAAGGAAATGGAAAAGCTGGACCCGGCGGCCGAGCGGTCGCGCTATTTTAGGTCCCGCAGTTTAAACCGCTGCGTCTTCCCGGTGGCCGTCTTCGGCAGGGAATCCACA
>CAYQOI010000263.1:0-5575 GCA_964419085.1 uncultured Cytophagia bacterium
GAATTAATCACAAATCATTCGTCTCCGGGCTAAAAGAGCAAAACAGTGTCCGCAAGGGTTTAAAAACCAAAGGCCGACTACACCCGGAACTTCAACCCTGACCTGGTTTTGGACGCGCAGTTTAGAGGTTTGAAGCTCTGCGTTTCAGCGCGATGGCGGTGCCCAGGGTCAGCAGCACGGTGCCGAGCCACAGAATGTTCATAAACGGCTTGGTACTCACCTGGACCGCGACTTTCTCCGGTACCCGCGCCACCGTCTGCTCGCTCAGGTCCGCGAGATGGTCGAAACCCAGGCGCACGCTCCTCTCGGTGGCGTCGATCCCCATCAGGACCACGGTGGGCGGCGCCTGGTGGTCTGTCGAGGCGATGGGCAACGCAGCGGGCTCCACTTTCCGTCGGCTTCCCATCACGGCCACCGACGGCGTCACCTGGAAATGCTGCCGGTCGTCGCTGATTTCGAGGTTCGCCCCCACTTTCACCGCGCCGTTTTCGCCATGCTGTTGCATTTCAAACCCGACGAATCGAATCCGGTACCGTGCAAGGGTTTTGGTCTCGCCCTGGCGCAAAGTGAGCGTCTGTCGCCCGGACGCGGAAGGTTGCTCGATGCGCTGCACAGGCGAGATGTAGAGGTCGCGCAGCCAGCCGGTTTTGATGAACGGCTCTTTCATCATCGAGCGGTTGTACTCCGCGAAGTAGAGTCGCGGGGTGGCGACGTACTCGGAGGTCCCGGCGGAGACCTGGATGCGCAGCACGTCTTTGCCATCCGGCTGCGGCTGGGTGCCTTCAAAGACGAGCTCCTGTCCCAACACGCGAGCGGGAACGCCCTGAGTCAACTGCACGAACTGCTCCCGGTCCAGTTCGCCGGACACCACGATGCCGAGGCACAGCAGCGCCACCCCGATGTGCGCCAGCGGCCCTCCGATGTTCCTCCAACCGGCCCGCCACTGCTGCCCCAGAACCAGGATGTTTGTCCCCAGCGCGAACGCCGCCGACACCACGAAAAGCAGAAGCACCGGCCTTTTGATCCCCGCCATAAACGCGAATGATCCGCTGATGGCTGTCAGGAGAAGGGAAAAGAGGAGTTTCTTGCCGGCATGCGTGTGGTTGTGTGAGCCCCATTTCAGCAGCGGCGCGATGCCCAGCAACAGCCCCATGGTCACGGCAAAGGGAAGATTCACTTGATTGTAGAAGGAAACGTTCACGGTTGAAGGTTCGGTGAAGAGCCGGGAAAGGAGCGGAAACGACGTTCCCACCAGCGTAACCCCTGCGGAACCCAGCAGAACCAGCATGCTGTAAAACAGCAGGTTCTCCCGGTTCAGTCTCCCGAAGCCCAGCGGTGCCACGGGAACGGAGTCGTACCGGCGGAGGAAAAGCCACAGCCCCAACCCGAGAGGCAGAAGCAGGAACAAAAGAAGCAGAGAACTCAGGCCCAGATCCTGAAAGGAGTGCACCGAAAAATCCGCGAGCACGCCGCTCCGGGTCAGGAAGGTCGCGTACAGCACGAGCACGAAAAGGAGAATCGCCAGCAGAAGATTCGTACGTTTCAGCGCGCCCCGCGTCTTTTCGATGATCAGGCCGTGGAACAGGGCAAAGCTCACCAACCAGGGGACAAATGACGAATTCTCCACCGGGTCCCACCCCCAGTAGCCGCCCCAGCCGAGCGTGCCGTAGGCCCAGTAGCCGCCCAGCACAATCCCCGCGCCCAGAGTGACGGAGGTGAACAGAGTCCAGGGCAGTGCTCTGGCTTCCCACGACCCGAAGTCCTTCCTGGCCAGCGCGCTGAGCGCAAGAACCAGCGGAAAGGCGGCCGCGGCGTAGCCTAAGAACAGAACGGGCGGGTGGATCACCATCCAAAAGTTCTGCAACAGCGGGTTCAGACCAACACCATCCGCAGGGATAGTGGCCTGCTTCACAAATGGACCGGCCTTGAGCAGGAGAATCAGAAAGAACCCTTCCACCGCGGTGAGAAAAAGCATCCCATGCGACTGCCACTCTCTCGCCGTTCTGAGGAACACGATGCCCATCAGCGCGGTGTAGAGCGCCCAGAGCAAAAACGAGCCCGCCTGTCCTGCCCAGAACGTCGAAAGCAGCAGTCCCCACGAGAGGTCTCGCGACGAGTAGCGATAGACGTACTCGTACTGAAACTGGTGGCTGAAAATCAAGTAGAGAAGGTAAACCGAAACCAGCGCGACCAGAGCGGCCATCGAATAAAAGCCGTGCCGGCCGAGACGCAGCTTTTTTTGCACAAGGACAGTCCGGTCTTTTTTCCTCCCCCGCTTCCCCGATTCAAACTGCACCGCGGCGTAGGCATTCCAGAACGTAAACACCGCAGCGGCAAGCGCGAGCCAGAGAAAAAACACTCCCATGATCCTGCTCCTCCTGAATCCTGTGAAAGGCAACGATTGTACTGCCCTTACGCAATCGCCATGCCAGGAAAAGCAGGGGATAAGTAGACTCGTAACTCTATTATTTTCAATCTATCAGAACGGAGGGAAACCGCGGCTTTTTCTCAAAAGTGCAAACGGTTCCTCGGAACTTCCCAAAAATGAGAACCGCCCGGCTGAACGCGTAGTTGGGACAGGAAGAGGGGGCAAGGGCTAGAGATTGGAGGCCGAGCGGATAAAGTCGGCGAGGTCGGCCTTCAGTCGGACGAGAGAGGCCCGGTTGATGTACATCATGTGGCCGGCTTCATAAAACCCCATGGAAACATGCCCGCGCAGCTCCGGGTCGAGTTGCAAATGGTTGAAGGTGTACTCGGTGGCGAAAAAGGGTGTGGCCAGATCGAAGTAGCCGTTGGCCACGAACACCTTGAGCGCGGGATTCTTGGTCATCGCGGCGCGCAGGGTTTCCGCCACATCGACGTAGCGATTTTTGTACTTGCCGTAATTCCACGGCCGCACCCGGCCGGTGAGTATCTCGTAGGGCAAGTCGCTTTTGAAATCGAGTTGGGTGCGGACGTAGTCGTTCATCATCGCGGTGAACGGGCCCTGAATCGCGGCGTAGCTGGGGTCGTACTCGAAGGCTTCTCCCGCGGCATCGCGGTCGATGCCGGTGAATCGGCTGTCCAGCCGTCCCACGGTGCGCCGCTGGTCGCGCAGCAATTCCTTCACGAAGCGGAAAATCTTGACCCGCAGGTTGCTTCTTTCGATGTATTCGGGGGAAAGCCCGGTGTAGCGGGCAAGTTTGTGAACAATTTGCTGGCGCTCTTCCGGCGACATGGCATCCCCCTTGAACAGCGCGGTGGCGTACTCCCCGCGCGCGAACTCTTCTACCTCTTTGAGCGTCTGTTTCAAATCCTGCTGCAGCTCAGGCGGCAGCTTATGATGGTACCAGGCAGTGGCCGTGTAAGTGGGCAGAAAGAGAACGTAGGGCAGGTCGTTGCCCGGGTTGAAGCTGGCGGTTTCGAAATTCAGAATCGAAGAAATGAGCATGATCCCGTTGAGGTACAGCCCGTGCCGGTCTTGCAAATAGCCGGCCAGCCCTGCGGCCCGGGTGGTGCCGTAGCTTTCTCCGATGAGAAACTTGGGCGAAGACCAGCGTTCCCAACGAGTCGTGTACAGGCGGATGAACTCGCCCACCGAATGGATGTCTTCCTCGACGCCGTGAAATTGTTTCGGGTCCTCACCGGGCACAGCTCGGCTGAAGCCGGTGGTGACCGGATCGATGAAGACCAGATCGGTCTCGTCCAACAACGAGTACTCGTTGTTCACCAGCTTGTAGGGCGGCGGGAGGGCGAAGCCTTTCTCGTCCATCAAGATGCGCCTTGGACCCAGCAGGCCCAGATGGAGCCAGACCGAAGACGAGCCCGGCCCGCCGTTGAAAGAAAACGTGACCGGGCGCCGGCTTTTGTCCTTGACGTCGTCTTTTGTGTAGGCGATATAGAAGATGGAAGCTTTCGGCTTGCCCGCTTCTTCTTTGAGCAGAATGGTGCCGACCGTCGCGGTGAACTTCACCTGCTGCCCGTCGATGGAGACCGTGTGGTGTGTCTTGATGGTCTGCTCTTTGGGCGGCGGGCTTTCGGACTTTGCGGTTTTGTCCTTTGAGTCGGCGTAGCCGGCCGGATTGCCGGTCAAAACCAGGGTTGCGGTGAGAAATAGACAGACACGCACTAGCGCTTTCGGCATCATTTCGCTCCTGGTTCGCTCATTTTACAAAAGCGGCCCGCCCGAAAAATGCAACAACGGGCCTCTTTTCTCTGAACCGACACCACGCTGTCCTCCCCGATTGGAAGGCCGGTTCACGTGTAAGGGTACCCGCCCCAATTCAACGAGGCGGGGTGAACTGAGTTTTTGACAAAAAGCTTCGCAGAAAATCGATCGTTATGGAAGGATCAGACGTTAACTTTTTCCCAATCGGCTTTGCTCACGAATTTGGTGAGATTGCGACCGTCGCTCGTCTTAGCCCTGAGCGCGTAGCGTTCTTTTCCCTTCTCCCCGTACACGACCTTTTCGGTCACTTCCGCGTCCACCTTCTTACGAAGCTTGACATCATAAAATGTGGCCTTCATAGAGCCCTCCTTCCAGATAAACCAATGATTTGGTGGGAAATAAGTGTAAATGATATTAAAACAATCACTTGACCGAAAAAGTACGAATAATTATGCGTTTTGTCAATGATTTTTTGCCTATTTTTTTGCCTGACGCAAAAGTTGCGTGGCGGCCGGGTGCCCCCCTCATCTCGTGTTCGGGAGCGTCAGAGGAAACAAAACCGACCGTCCGGCGAGGCCGATGGGGTTGCCGAAACCGGGGCAGGCGCGTCAGAATCACCCCTGTTTGCCCTCCCAAAACAAAAACGTTGATTTTTTCCCCTGTTTTTATTATTTTGGCTCTTCGGAATGAATGTATCCACTTATTTTAACTTAAATTAACAAATTGCACCCCTATCTCAGGAGAGCCAATTCATGGCAACTTATTTGGTCACAGGAGGGGCCGGATTCATCGGAAGCAACTTCATCCGATTCTTGCTTCGCCAGTACAAGGATGTCAACGTCATCAACCTCGACAAACTCACCTACGCAGGGAACCTCGACAACCTGCGCGATGTGGAAAACGATCCCCGCTACAAATTCGTCAAAGGTGACATCTGTGATGTAAATCTGGTCAACAGCCTCGTCCCCGAGGTGGACATCATCGTGAATTTTGCCGCCGAAAGCCATGTGGACCGTTCCATCGGCGCCCCTGACGATTTCATCAAGACCGACATTTACGGCACGTTTGTTCTGCTGGAAGCGGCTCGCAAAAACCACATCGACCGTTTCATCCAGATCAGCACAGATGAAGTGTATGGCAGCACCGAAAGCGGCTCGTTCAAGGAAACCGATGCGCTCATGCCGTCCAGCCCCTACTCCGCCTCCAAAGCGGGCGGCGACCGGCTGGCCTATTCTTATTTCGTTACCTATGGCATCCCGGTGCAGATCACGCGCTGTTCCAACAATTTCGGTCCCTACCACTACCCGGAAAAGCTCATCCCGCTGTTCGTGACCAATGCACTGGAAGACAAACCGCTGCCCATCTACGGTGACGGCAAAAATGTGCGCGACTGGATTTACGTCGAGGACCACTGCGAAGCCATCGATC
>CAYQOI010000264.1:0-1914 GCA_964419085.1 uncultured Cytophagia bacterium
CCGTGGTGTTCGAAGAGGGAGACATGCGTTCGGCCGTGAGTGCAAGCTCCTGTATCCCCGGGTTCTTGCCTCCCTTTGAAGTACACGGGCGTCTGCTGGTGGACGGCTCCGTAGTCTGCCCGACGCCGGTGGAGCCGGCCCGAGAGCACGGGGCCGAGCTGGTCATCGCGGTGGATGTGGGGCAACAATTGAACGATAATCCCAAGTTGGACAATGTGGTCGACGTGATTTTTCAAACCAACCATATGACGGCCCGGCACTTCAATTTGCATCTCCTCAAACAAGCTGATGTGGTCATTCGGCCGAATGTGGGCCTGGTGCACTGGTCGGAGTTCAAGCTGTTGCACTACATGATCGAGGAGGGGGAACGAGCCACCGAGGCGATCTTACCTCAAATCCGCAAGGCCATCCAGCGCAAGCGCGGCCTGTGGGGACGGCTGCGTGCAGCATGAGCGCGGAACAAAGCAGACGTCCATCACCGGGCCGGTGGAATCGCGCAGAATTTTCTTCGAGGTTTGCGTGTTAAACAGAAGTGTGTGGAAAACCGCGGCGTAAAAAGCGATTTTTTTTGTTGACATTGGGGAAACAAACAGTTACGATCGTGGTCAATTATTGTCCTGGAGCTTCATCGGGCGGATTCCGGCCGATGAACGACACCGTTTCAGGACGCTTGTTTGGATGGTTTTAGGCACAGCGGAGGCGAAAGCCATGTTCGCAAAGGTGTTGTTGCGGGAAACCGAGACGAATGATGCGCCGTCGGTGAATCTCAATCTAAACGTGCGGGGGCTAGGTCAGTCGGACACGCTCGCGATCAACGAACAGTGCGCCGAGCTCA
Source organism: uncultured Cytophagia bacterium (assembly GCA_964419085.1). GTDB lineage: Bacteria > Zhuqueibacterota > Zhuqueibacteria > Oceanimicrobiales > Oceanimicrobiaceae > CAYQOI01. Next base: position 836 of record CAYQOI010000264.1, read on the forward strand.
TCTGCTCCGGCAAGGAGATCTTTAAATTCGGTCTCGGGCAATCTCCGTTTCCTGTGCCGGAGCAGGTAGTGGAGGCGCTCAGGGCCAACGCTCACCAAAAAGACTACCTGCCGGTCAAAGGATTGTACGCGCTGCGGGAAGCGGTGGCCGATTACCACCGCCGCAAAGATGGCGTGCAGCGCTCTCCGGACGATGTGCTCATCGGGCCAGGCTCCAAAGAGCTGATGTTTCTGATGCAGCTCGTCTACTACGGGGACCTGGTCATTCCCACGCCTTCCTGGGTCTCCTACGCGCCGCAAGCCCAGATTATCGGCCGCCAGGTGCGCTGGATTCCCACCACCTCGGCAAACTACTGGCTGGTAACCCCTGACGAGCTGGAGCACGTGTGTGAAAGCGACCCGAGTCGACCGCGCCTGCTGATCATCAACTACCCTAACAATCCCACCGGCCACACCTATTCGCGGGAGCACCTCAAAGAACTGGCCGAGGTCGCGCACAAGTACCGCATCCTTCTGCTCTCGGACGAGATCTACGGCGAGATTCATCATGAAGGCAAGCACGTTTCCATCGCGCAGTTTTATCCGGAAGGAACGATCATCAGCTCCGGGCTGAGCAAATGGTGCGGCGCCGGTGGCTGGCGGCTGGGGACGTTCATCTTCCCCAGGACGCTGCGCTGGCTGTTGGATTCCATGGCCGCGGTGGCGAGCGAAACGTTTACGTCCACCAGCGCACCCATCCAGTACGCGGCGGTGCGCGCTTTTCAGGGGGGACCGGAGATCGAGACCTATCTGACCCGTTGTCGAATAGTGCTTCGGGCGCTGGCAAGACACTGCACCCAGAAATTGAAAGACGTAGGAATCAAGATCTACGAACCCCGAGGCGCGTTCTATCTTTTCCCCAGCTTCTCGCCGCTGCAGGAAAAGCTCGAGGCCCACGGTATCACCACCAGCCCTCAGCTCTGCAAGCGCATTTTGGAGGAGACCGGCGTGGCCGGCCTGCCGGGAACGAGTTTCGGCCGGCCGGAACACAAGCTGACTCTTCGTCTGGCGTATGTTGACTTTGACGGCGAGAAAGTACTG
>CAYQOI010000264.1:1924-5570 GCA_964419085.1 uncultured Cytophagia bacterium
AAAGTGCTGAGAGCGATGGAGAAGATGGGGAACGGATTCGAACCGGACGAAGCGTTTTTGCGCACCTACTGCGCCAAAGTCACTACCGGCATCGACCGGCTTTGCGATTGGGTGCGTTCGCTCTGAGGCCTCCGCGACGTCAGTACACCCTGCCGCGGGTCATGGCTTTGGGACTGCCCCACTCCAGATGGAGGCCGAAGCGCAGCAGGTTCTCGATGTTTCCCACCCGGTAGGCCGCGTTGATCCCCAGCGTGTAGTTTTCGAACATGCCCTGCAGCAGGGTCATGCCGAAGCTCCAACGGCGGTTGAGGTCTCCCGTGCCGAGATTGTTGGAGAAGCCGGCGCGCAGCACCACCATTTCGAAGAAACTCTTTTCGATGCCCACGTAGGCCCGATTTGCGGTGTCGCTGTGTAGCGCTTTGCGGAAGTCGAATGCGATGGTGGTGCCGTTCAGGCGATACGCACCCCCCAACTTCAGCGTTGCCGGTACGCCTTCGGTGTAGCTTCCCCGGGTGGAGGAATCCCACCGGAAGGTGTTGATTGCGTCGCGCAGCATCACTCCGAGGCTCAAGTTCGCGTTGACGTAAAGAATGTAGCCGAGGTCCACGCCGAACCCCGCGCCGGAGCCCGTCACCTGGTTTTCTCCCCCATCGGGATTGTTGCCGAACGAGGCCCACCGCCCCTTCAGCGTCACGCCAAACGACATCTGGTCGAAGTAGATCTCGTTTTTCCCCACGGGCAGGTTTGGGAAGGTGAACGCCAACGACACCCCCAGGGTGTACTCGCTCAGCGCGTCGTCGCCCAGGAATAGAAATCCCGCACCCATCGCGTAGCGTTTGGAGAGCGGATAGAGCAGGCCGAAATAGCCGGACGGCACCAGCCCGAAAAGCTTGGCGTAGTTGGCCATGAAAGATGGTCTGCTGCCCAACAAGAACCCCGCGGGATTGGTGAGAAAGGCATTACCGTCGTTGGAGATGGCGGTAAACGCGCCTCCCATGCCGGACGGGCGCACGCCGAAGCCGGCTTCGGAAAACGCACCGGGAATGTTGGAGGTCCCCTGCGTTCGTCCCGTGGTCGCGACCGCCAGCAACAACACCAAAAGCAGCAGCGAGCTTGTTGTTTTTCGCTCAGCCATGGTTGTCCTATTTGATCATCACGACGCTTTTCATGATATCTTTTTTGCCCTCCGGGTCTTCTACAATCAGCCTCACCAGGTAGCGGCCGTTGCGCGCCAGCCTGCCGTTGTCCGTGCGGCCATCCCAGTACACCACCGAATGTCCCCGGGGGAACGGCGTCTGGTCGTGCAGCAATCGAACCAGGTTGCCCTCGAGGTTGTAGATTTTGATGGAAAACAGAGGGTTGGGCGCCGCATCGGAGGAGATGTTGAATTCGATGCGCAGGCCAGGTTGCCCGTCCGTTTCCTGAAACGGCGAGAACGGATTGGGCTTCAGGCTCAATCCCTCCACAGCCAGGGACTTGGAGAGCGCCAGCGCGGCGTACTCGCCTGTCTCCTGAATTTCGGCCTGGATGAGGTTGTCCGGGGCCTCCAGGGAGGGCATCTTGATCCAAAGGCTGTTTTTTGCATCCCACTTCCCGATGAAACGTTCCTGGCCCTCGGTGTTTCGCGGAGGCGGCAGACGCAGTTGCAGTGAGCGGTCGAAGGTCAGCCCCGCGGGTTTGAGCACGTAGGAGGAATCTTCAGCAAAGAGTTCCGCGCGTCCTTTTTTGGCCGGCGCAAGCGGAACCTTGGCTACCAGGAGTTCTTTTCTGGAGCCCACCGCGCCTTCTGAGATGAGCAGTTGCAGGCCGCGATCGTCGAACAGAAGCTCGGAAGTTGTGGGGTCGATGGGGGCGAAGACCTGGAGTTTCAGGCTCCCCGACACCCCGCTGACGCTGTCAGTGGCGGTGACGGTCAGGTCGCCAAAGAAGTTCGGGTTGAGCTGCAGGCATCCCATGGAATCGATGGTTGCGGCTCTGGGGGAGACATCCAGGCGCCAGGTGGGCCGGCCGATGTTGACGGGCCTCCCCCCGGCGTCGAATGCCGTGGCCACGAAACAGAGTTGCGCCAGATTCGAGATGCGCGGGTCGGAAGACTCATCGCCCCGCTGCACGCTGATGGATTGCACCACCTGCGATTCGAGCGTAAAATCGATATCCCGAACCGTATCCAGCTCCGCCACGGTCACCTGAATGTTGTCGGGCGAGCTGCGATGGTGGGAAAGGTCGGGTCGCACCGAATAGAAATCCGCGATCAGGCGTAGCCGGTAGCGGCCATCCGCGCCGGTCATGCCGGTAACCTCCCGGCCTTCCCCGCCCAGCGGCACCGCGCGCATGGGAACCTGAGGCAACGGCTGACCGGACGAGGCGTCCAGCACCTGGCCTTCCACAAAGCCGTAGCGCCGGCGCAATTGCAGCACCACGCTGGAGTCGCCCGGCACCACATTTTCTTTGGTTTCGCTGAAGTAGCCCGCTTTTTGCGCGGTGAGGTCGTACAATTCGGTGGGGACCAGGTCGGCCACCACAAACTGCCCGGTTTCATCTGTGAACGCGGTCTCCCGTCCACCGTTGCGATTGGTCGCCTCCACTCTCACACCGGAAAGTGGTTCGGCGGTGTCGAAATCCAGCACGAGACCGGAAATGCTGCCGCTTTTGCGCACCAGAAAGAAATCCACGCCGGTGGCATTTACCGGCACGTTGCTGCGGGGCGCAGGCGTGAAAAAGTCCTCCTTGAACGCGAAGATCTGGTAGGTGGCGTTGGGCACCACCGGCAGATTCGACAGGGTGTAGAGCCCCGCAGAGTCGGTTTCGGTGGAAAAGAAGTCGCTTCCCCCGCGCGAGAACTCTGCCCGAATGGTCACCGCAGCGATTGCGGTGCTGTCGCGTGCGTCGCGTACCGCGCCGCTGATGGTGCCGTTCGCCGGAAACAGCACCAGGTCGAGGGTCGCATCCTGCTGTCCCGGCAAAAACTGGGTGGTGGATTCGCCGTAGAATCCCGGTTTGCCGGGCGTGATGGTGGAGAGACCCGGCACGATTCGGGCGAACTGGTACCGCCCCGTGGCATCGGTGGTGTCGGTGAGCACCTGGTTCGCGTTCTTCAGGGTGACCGCAGCCTGGGGGACGGGCACCTGGTCCTGGTCGAAAACCGTCCCGCTGAGCCGGGCGAAGTTGTCCTGCAGCACAAAGCGGAGGCCGCCGATGGAATCGCCGTCGCTGATCACCAGCGTCGTGTCCGCGGAAAGGTAACCCGGCTGTTCCGCGGTGATCCGGAAGATGCCCGCGGTGAGGCAGAGTTCGAACGCGCCGGTGGAGTCGGTCACTTCCGAGAAAACGGTGTCGCTGACTGCCGTGACGCTGGCTCCGGCGATGGGCGCGCCGCCCACTTCGGTCACCGTTCCCGTGACGATGCTCGCCAACGGCTGCAGCACGATGTTCACGTTCAACTCGTCCCCGGCCACAAGCTCCACCGAGGTTTGCCGGGAGAAGTGGCAGGTCTTGGAGGCCTCGATGGTGTAGCTTCCGGGGGGCAATTCCACCCGGAAACGCCCATCGCTGTCTGTGGTGAGCGTGAGGTCTTCGCCCACGAATGTCACGGTGGCGTCCGGGAGTGGCCGAAAACCGTCTGTAACCTGGCCCTGGATGACGCCGG